>JANNBD010000161.1:0-6615 GCA_031385105.1 Chamaesiphon sp. OTE_78_metabat_374 | reverse complement strand
AGTTAATCAACCTTACAAATACGGCTTTGTTACTGATATTGAGTCAGACAAGATTCCCCGTGGATTGAATGAGGATATCGTGCGGTTGATTTCATCCAAGAAGGATGAGCCAGAATTTCTGCTCAACTTCCGCCTCAGAGCTTATCGCCAGTGGTTGAAGATGACCGAACCAACCTGGCCCCATGTGGACTATCCAGCGATCGATTATCAGGATATTATCTACTATTCTGCGCCCAAGCAAGCTGCCAAAAAATTGGATAGCTTAGATGAAGTCGATCCTGTGTTGCTCGAAACCTTTGAGAAGTTGGGGATTTCCCTGAACGAGCAAAAACGTCTGTCGAATGTGGCTGTTGATGCGGTATTTGATAGCGTCTCGATCGGCACCACTTTTAAGGCACAATTAGCCAAAGAAGGCGTGGTATTCTGCTCGATTTCTGAAGCAGTCAAAGAATATCCCGAACTAATCGAAAAATACTTGGGAAGTGTGGTGCCGATCGCCGATAATTTCTTTGCAGCCTTAAACTCCGCCGTATTTAGTGACGGTTCCTTTGTCTACATCCCCAAAGGTACCAAATGTCCGATGGATTTATCCACCTATTTCCGGATTAATACTGGCGATAGTGGACAATTTGAGCGGACACTAATCATCGCCGATGAAGGTGCATCCGTCACCTATCTCGAAGGCTGTACCGCACCCGCATTCGACACTAATCAACTCCACGCCGCCGTCGTCGAATTGGTGGTACTAGACAACGCCGAAATCAAATATTCCACCGTCCAAAACTGGTACGCAGGCGATGAAACTGGTAAAGGTGGCATCTACAACTTCGTCACTAAACGCGGCTTGTGTAAAGGTGTTAATTCCAAGATTTCGTGGACACAAGTAGAAACAGGTTCGGCAATTACCTGGAAATATCCCAGTTGCGTCTTAGTCGGCGACAACTCCGTCGGTGAATTTTATTCCGTCGCGCTGACGAATAATCTTCAGCAAGCTGACACCGGAACCAAAATGATCCATGTGGGCAAAAATACTCGCAGCACGATCATTTCCAAAGGGATTTCCGCTGGTAAATCGAAGAATAGCTATCGCGGTTTAGTCAAAATGAACCCGACAGCTAAAGGAGCGAGAAATTATTCTCAATGTGACTCGATGCTAATTGGCGACAGAGCGCAAGCGAATACTTTCCCCTATATCCAAGTTCAGAATCAAACCGCCAAAGTCGAACACGAAGCATCAACTTCTAAGATTGGTGAGGATCAGTTATTCTTCTTCGCTCAACGGGGGATTTCCCAAGAGGATGCGATTTCGATGATGATTAGTGGTTTCTGTAAGGATGTTTTCAATCAGTTACCGATGGAATTTGCTGTTGAAGCTGACAGATTGTTGAGTCTGAAACTGGAAGGTACAGTCGGTTAATTAAAAATGCCTACGATTGAAATCGTGGCTATTGTTGCAAAGTCCGCCTACGCGGACTAAATTATCTAGTAGTTAATGCGTAGGGTGGACATTACCTGCCAGTCACCAATTTTGATTCGTAATTGATTGTGATTGAAACTTTAGCAATAAACTTAGCTATCCTTTTTCTATTATGGATAGTAATCAAATCAATTCAGCTATTGTCAAATCTTGAGGGCTTTTTGTCAGTGGAGTTAATTGAGTTTTTGTTCAAACCGAGGAGATTACCATTCGACGAATCGGATGATTTTATTACTTTAAAGACTCAGATAAATGATATTGAAGTCCTTCTAAATGCTTTGCAAGAACTAGGATTATCAGCTCAAGCCGATGCTAAGGTAAGGGGGTACTATGAATCGAAGAATGCGAACGTAGTTGCCGTGCTTATAGGGGATTGTGACATTGGCTGGGTTGAAAATATCAACAATAGTGATGGAACCTTTGACTTAATTGTCGATCTTTGGGGTGTGGGCAAGTATTATCACAATCCTGAGTCACTGATAGCAAGCATCAACCAGAAATATCATGAGCTTAAAGCAATAAAGGATGGTTTGTCTTAGTTTGACAATTATAAATATTGACAGATAATTGAATTCGATCGATAGCTAAATGTGGGCAGTGCCCACCCTACAAAAATAGAGTTTTAAAATGGTTGCGACACCTGTAAAAAATCTTACTTTAGAGAGATTTCTGGCTCTTCCAGAAACTAAACCTGCGAGTGAGTATATTGATGGAAAGATAGTTCAAAAGCCGATGCCTCAAGGAAAACATAGTTTGTTGAGGATGAAATTACTTACATTCATTAATTCAAAGTTAATGGAAACAAAGATCGCGATCGCATTCCCAGAGCTAAGATGTACTTTCGGAGGGAGATCGATTGTTCCTGATGTAGTTGTCTTAAAGAATGAAAACATTCCAAAAGATGATGATGGCGAGGTTGCCAATGTGGTGACAACTGCACCTGACTGGGTAATTGAAATATTATCTCCAGATCAAAGTACGACTAAAGTAATTAAGAATATTCTTCATTGTTTAGATCATGGTACTGAAGTAGGCTGGTTAATCGATCCTGCGGAGAAGATGATATTAGTTTATCAACCCGATCGACAAGTACAAGTAGTAGATATACTTGAAAATGAGTTAATTGTGCCTGAATTCGCTCGCTCTATTAAACTGAATGCTGGAGATATTTTTAACTGGCTAAAGCTAGACTAATCTTTCTCTGCGTTCTCTGCGCCTCTGCGGTTTAATAAATACCATCTATACTAAGCACTAAATTTAAAATGATTAATCCTAACAGTCCAGTAATATTATCAGTTAAAAATCTCACCGCCGAAGTCGATGGTACGCCCATTCTCAAGGGCTTGAATATAGAAATCAAAGCTGGCGAAATCCATGCCATCATGGGGCCAAATGGCTCTGGAAAGAGTACATTATCGAAAGTACTAGCGGGACATCCCGCATATACAGTCACAGGCGGAGAAGTCATCTACAAAGGTGAAAACCTATTTGACTTAGAACCCCAAGATAGGGCGAGATCGGGTGTATTTCTCGCGTTCCAATATCCATTGGAAATTCCTGGAGTAAGTAACCTTGACTTCCTGCGCGTTGCTTACAATTCGCGGCAAAAACATTTAGGCTTGGAAGAATTGGATGTATTTGACTTCGATGAACTGATTCAAGCGAAATTAGATATCGTCAAAATGAATCCGGCCTTCCTCAGCCGGAGCGTGAATGAAGGTTTCTCTGGTGGTGAGAAGAAGCGGAATGAAATCCTGCAAATGGCGATTCTTCAGCCTAGTTTAGCGATTCTCGATGAGACTGATTCGGGGTTGGATATTGATGCGCTGAAAATTGTGGCTGGTGGCGTGAATCAGTTGTCGAATCAGGATAATTCGATGTTGGTGATTACCCATTATCAGCGGTTGCTTGACTACATTATTCCTGATTTTGTCCATGTGATGGCGAATGGACGAATCCTGACTAGTGGCGGGAAAGAACTCGCGCTGGAATTGGAGGCGAAGGGCTATGACTGGGTGACAGAGCCACAAACAGCGAACGTATAATCGCAAACACAGATCTGTAGGGGCAGGTTTATGCTAGGTTTCTCGCTACATCCTAGCAACGATTAGGCGAACCTGCCCAATCCCACTAGTTAACACAATGTTGGTTAGCAATCTGTTAGTTACTAGTGAGGCGGGTGGGTTTGTTTGAAATCCAGATTACTAACGATACCAATAGCATAAACCCACCCCTACAGATTCTTGTATTTAATAGTTATCCTCTGATAAATTCTCTTTTCATTTGTTACCTGATATGACAGAAACTCTTACCCAACTCATCCCGCTCACGCCTCCAGCTAACCCCCAGCTCCAAGATATTCGCACCCAAGCGTCTGCATATCTCCAAGAGGAAACTATTCCCACCAACAAAAATGAGGAATGGCGATTTACTAATTTATCGCCCCTGTTGGCGCAAACATTTGCCGCACCGAGCCAACAACTACCTCCAGTTAATATTAATGGTTTAGTCATTCCAGAGGCTCCTGACAGCCGCTTGGTGTTTGTTAATGGTATCCATGCGCCACAATATTCCAGCGTTGCAAATTTACCTGTAGGGGTATTCATTGGAAATTTAGCCGCAGCTATTAGTGCAGGGTTGGCAGTAACTGATTATCTGGGTAAACAGCCTGGAGGTGAGGAAGTATTTACGGCGATTAATACGGCGGGAATTAATGAAGCTGCGGTGGTGTGGCTGAAGAAAGATAGTTCTTATGAATCGCCGATTCAGCTATTATTTATCGCGACTGTCGATGATGTGGCGGTGGCGATTCAGCCGCGCACTTTGATTGTGATGGAATCGAGAAGTCGTGCGACGGTGGTTCAGGAATATCTACATACATCAATTCCTAACCATCCTTATTTTAATAACGCTGTTACGGAAATCTGGCTCGGCGATACGGCGAAACTAAATCATACTCGGATTCAGGATGAGGATATTACCGCGATTCATATTGGAAAGACGGCGGTTTCTCAGTCTCAGCATAGTTCCTATACGGGTAACTCGATCGATCTAGGCTCCAAGCTCTCTCGCCATAATTGGGAAATCTTCCAAGTCGGCGCACAGACGGAAACCAATCTCAATGGTTTGGCGATGGTAAATGGGGAACAAGAATCGGATACCCACAGTACGATTGCGCTAACTAAGCCCCACGGTATTACCAACCAACTGCATAAATGTATCGTAGACGATCGCGCCCACGCAATCTTCAATGGTAAGGTATTCGTGCCCCAAGCTGCACAGCAAACTAATGCTGGGCAATTGAATCGGAATCTGCTGCTCTCCTCTAAGGCGCGGATTGACACTAAACCGCAGCTCGAAATTACGGCTGATAACGTTAAGTGTTCCCACGGGGCAACTGTCAGTCAATTAGAAGACGATGAAATTTTTTATCTTCAGAGTCGGGGTTTGGATGTGGAAACAGCTAAAATATTATTAATTAACGCTTTTGCTGTAGAGATTATCGATCGAATTCCCGTCGCTTCAATCCGTGAAAAACTAGCAGTGGCAGTAAAAGCATTCAAAGCTAAGTAAATATTGGCAAGAAATGACTAAAGGAAGCAAAATCCAACGACTGATCCAAAATCTTACAGGTACAGCGGAGAACATGACATTCATTCAAACCAAAATTTCTGGAATTCACAAGCCTCAAACTCTTGCCGATACTGTGCGAGCAGATTTTCCGATTCTGCATCGGGAAGTGCATGGTAAGCAGCTAGTTTATCTAGACAATGCAGCAACTTCTCAAAAACCTAATGCTGTGATCCATGCTCTAGAGCATTACTATAGTCACTACAATTCCAATGTTCATCGCGGCGTACACACGCTCAGTGGTGAAGCGACGGATGCTTATGAGGGCGCGAGAGAGAAGATTGCCAAGTTTGTCAATGCGGCTTCTAGCCAAGAGATTATCTACACTCGCAATGCGACGGAAGCAATTAACTTAGTTGCATATAGCTGGGGATTGAGTAATCTCCAGCGAGGTGATGAGGTAATTCTCTCGGTGATGGAGCATCATAGTAACTTGATTCCGTGGCAATTAGTTGCTCAAAAAACGGGTGCTCGGCTGAAGTTTGTTCAACTGACACCAGAAGAAGATTTTGATTTTGGGCACTACCAATCATTATTAAATGACAAAACTAAATTAGTTGCAGTCGCCCATGTTTCTAACACATTAGGCTGCATCAATCCAGTTAAGGAAATCGCGGCTCTAGCACATCAATATGGTGCCAAAGTACTGATTGATGCTTGCCAAAGTGTACCCCACATGCCGATCGATGTCCAAGACATTGATTGCGACTGGATGGCAGTATCAGGGCACAAGATGTGTGCTCCAACTGGGATTGGCTTCTTGTATGGTAAGTTGAACATCATGCGATCGATGCCACCTTTTCTAGGTGGTGGTGAAATGATTGCCGATGTATTTCTAGAAAATGCTACCTATGCGGACTTGCCGCACAAGTTTGAAGCAGGTACGCCAGCAATTGCCGAAGCGATTGGGTTGGGTGCGGCGGTAGATTATTTAACTAATATTGGGATGGATAAAATCCATGCTTATGAAACAGAATTAACCACTTACATGATGGAAAAGTTGGTTCAACTGCCTCAAGTGAAAATTTATGGTCCAAAACAACCAAAAGAACGCGCTGCACTAGCTGCATTTACTTGCGGTGATGTCCATCCCCACGATCTTTCGACAATGTTGGATCAATCAGGGATTGCGATCCGAGCTGGGCATCACTGTACTCAGCCATTACACCGATTTATCAAAGCTCAATCTACTGCACGGGCGAGTTTGCACTTCTACAATACCAAAGCGGAAATTGATGCTTTTATTGGATCGCTGCAAGAATCGATCGAGTTCTTTGATAGTATTTTTAGCTAAGGGACTCGATCGCCAACAAATATAGTAACTTAATTTATTTGTCAACCCTTCCGCTTCAGAAAACCGACTAAATTACTCAGGAACGAAGTAGATATAGGCGCAGCAGTACTATTGCTACTGCGACTTCCCACGAAAATTGGTTTTGGTGCATCCATCATCCAGTTGACTAGTGGTTGTGATGCCTCGGCGGATACCTCATACATTAACCCAATTA
>JANNBD010000146.1:0-8276 GCA_031385105.1 Chamaesiphon sp. OTE_78_metabat_374 | reverse complement strand
TTCGATTTTAGCTATGTTGAGACACTTCCAACGGAAGCCTGGGATTTGCCATTGGATACGGTTTGTACGGAGTTAAGCTTTCACACATCAGTGACAACCCGTGGGTACCCATGAAGGGCACCCCTACAGGTAACTTGTCTGGGGGTGCCCTTCATGGGTACCCACGGGTTGTCACTGATGTGTGAAAGCTTAACTCCGTACAAACCGTATCCAATGGCAAATCCCAGGCTTCCGTTGGAAGTGTCTCAACATAGCTAAAATCGAAGACAATCCCAATCGTGGGAATCTTTCGCCACACTGGATTTGACCGTAACCTGTCGTAATAACCACCCCCATAACCCAACCGATAACCACGGACATCCATCGCAACTGCTGGAACTAAGATCAAATCCACCAGATCGGGCGTTAGCAGCGGTGATTCTGGACTGGGTTCTAGAATGCCATATTTGCCACTTACCAGCGGTTCACAAGGCTGCCAGCGGTGCCACAGCAGCTCTTTGCCCACAGAGCGCGGTAAGCCCCATTGCTTGGGAGTGTGGGTAAATAAATAGTCCAAAGTTGGCTCTTGGTGATGGCTTTGATAGGCGAGAATCGTCTGCGCTGCCATGAATTGGGGACAAGCTGAGAGATGATGGCAAATTCGATCGCTTTGATATTGCCATAGTTGTGCAGATAACTCCTGTCGCTGCTGGAGAAACTGGCGGCGCAAATTAGGTTTATCATGACTCACAATTTTCAAGCTCTACCACAGATTAACTAATTACAATCCGCCAAGTTAACCAAGCCTATTGTACCTGCTATCTCACCAGCTTCAGCGCAAGATCATTGCCTACAAAAATTAAAATCGATCGTCGCGGAAAGATTTTGGGTATTATCTATAGTAATGTGTACATCTTGAGCGAGTCAAATTAACGATCGTCAGTAGATGATCCAACGTTGATTTGATATCCGCTCCAGGCATCATTTCCGAACCCCGTTTATTAAAATTCTTGCTCTTACCCATACTTGGGTATAGCAAGCTACAACTTAAAGCATCTTATTTTTATCTATGGATCTCCCAACAAAATCCGCTGAAAGTGAATCCCTAGCCCAATACTTATCCAAGGTGGAAACTAGCACCCGCAAATTAGTTAAGATGGAAGTGGATTTTATTCCCCAAAGTAGGAAAAAGTGGGATGAAATCCTCGTAAATCGTATAACAGATCGCGAACTTGCCGAAAAAGCGATCGGTGATTGTTATGAATATGCTGGGTTACAACAGTCGCGGGTTCTATGGACAGAAAATCCGCTCACTGCCATGACAATTTTGGCAAATCGACCAGATCTAGTTGATGTCAGCACCAATATCCTCAATCAAATTTGCAATAGCTGTAATCAAGTAATTAATAGTCAAATTAGTCCAGAGTTTATTGAAGTTGTTAAAGCCTACGGCAATCCTCGTGCTCAAATCACTAGCGAAGAACAAAAGATTGCCTACGATCCACTTGGAGACTTCCTCAATCGAGTCTCAATTGACGAACTCAAAAAAAACTATCCCCAAATCGACCCAGCGTCTCTACCCGCCGCCATGCAAGATTATCGAATTGCCTACTTGAGCTATTTCGATTACTTTTACCAAATCGGTCTTGATATCCCCCAAATTCAACCTCTGATTGACTTAGCCAAGTCCTGCGGCTGCTGCTGGGCGTTTGACAACATTACGATTCTCACCCCCAAACCAACGGCGATCGAATTTGACGAGCATAATTTGTTGGTTGCTCTCGTCTACGATGGAGTCAATATCCTTGACTAAATTTAGACCGTCATTTCCCGACCCGTGGCATAATTAGAACAGCAGTAATCCAATTCACCAGGATTTAAACTGGGTAATCGGTCTGTACTCAAATACTAATTGTCGATCGACAGCAATCGATCAGCTCATCACAAGGATGTCGAAACTGTGCCGCTAATTACTACTGGTAAGCCATTTATCCGCGATCTAGAGCAAACCGGATCTCTGGGTGTATATGCCCCGCTAGAAGGTGGCTATGAAGGTCGTTATCAACGGCGACTGCGGGCGACTGGCTACGAGAGTATGCGGATATCTGCCAGAGGTCTAGGCGATCTTAGTACCTATCTAACTGGAGTCCACGGCGTTCGTCCTGCTCACGTTGGTAAAAAGGAAATTCGCACCTATTACATCCCCCCTATTCTCGATACCTATCTCGCCCACCTGCGACCCACAACTAAAGGATTAGTATTGTGGATAGTCGATGGTCAGGTATTTTCTGGTCAAGAATTAGCCTATCTAGCCGAGTTACCCTCGATCGATCCTAGAATAAAAGTAGTAGTCGAACTAGGCGGCGACAGAGAATTTCGCTGGGTTCAACTATCTTCATTGGTGTAATCTATTTCCAAACCCAAAGCCTAATCAGGATTTACTGGATTTGCGGATGAACAGGATTAAGTTATTGGTATTAGCCTAACTCCCAACGTCCAACTCCCAACGTCCAACTCTTACATCCCAACTCTCCCCATGAGCGCAATCACTCCCAATCAAGTTAAATCCAGCATCGAAGCAGGTATCCCCGAAGCAATTGTTCAGATTACCGATCTCACAGGTGGCGGCGATCATTATCAAGCCGTGGTGATTTCTGCTCAGTTTGAAGGTAAATCACTGATTCAACAGCATCAGCTAGTATATGCAGCCGTAAAAGAACCGATGGCGAGTGGCGCGATTCATGCCCTCGCACTCAAGACTTACACCCCCGCAACATGGCAAGCTGAGAACTAAGTATCTCTCTAACCTCTAACCTCGACCCTCGACCCTCTACACCCTACTCTCTAAATTATGACTACTCCAGCAGCAGAAACAATCGATACGCTGATCAAAGACAACAAAATCATGGTGTTTATGAAAGGCAATAAATTAATGCCTCAATGTGGATTTTCCAATCAAGTCGTCCAAATTCTAAATATTCTGGGCGTGCCTTATGAAACAATCGATGTTTTAGCAGACCAAGATATTCGTCAAGGTATCAAAGAATATTCTAATTGGCCTACAATTCCCCAGGTTTATATCAATGGTGAATTCATCGGTGGGTCTGATGTGATGACCGAGCTGTACCAAAAAGGTGAACTTCAGCAAATGGTGGAAGTTGCTTTGGCGAGCTAGTGAATAGTGGTTTAGTGGTTTAGTTTAGTTGTCTAGAAGTAGGGTGGGCACTGCCCACCAGCTAGATTCTTCGACTAGCACTTGCCATTGTTGATCAACGAATCAACCTTAACATTTAGGATGCAGTGATGAACTGAATGAGGCACAAGTACTTGTTGAATGGAGTCGCGGAGATCCTAGTTGGTGGGCAGTGCCCACCCTATTTCTATCCACTACTTCTACTGCATCCAACTGTCAACATTTGAAGTTTGGATATCTGCATCCAACCAATAATACCCACTATCCACCATTCACTATCCACCAATTAATACCTGTAATCTGGTTCACGCTGCAATTCAAGGATTTCAAAATTAGAAGGGTCGTAAATATAACGCATCACTTCTTCCTCGACTCGATTGATCTGGTATGCCTCTAGTACATTAGTGCTCCTCAATGCTGCTAAATATCCATCGAGATATAGGCGCAAATCATCGAAGCGATAACCTCGATGCCACATTTCGACTAGGGCATCAGTAATCTTTTGATAGTATCCGACTGTTTCTATGGTTTGCAGCATGGCTTAGGCTCTCGACATACTAAATAGGATATATCAAAGTTTGATT
Organism: Chamaesiphon sp. OTE_78_metabat_374; assembly: GCA_031385105.1. GTDB lineage: Bacteria > Cyanobacteriota > Cyanobacteriia > Cyanobacteriales > Chamaesiphonaceae > Chamaesiphon. Next base: position 4,520 of record JANNBD010000146.1, on the reverse strand, counting down.
TGACATCATTATAGTCTATGCTATTTTCCAACGAACTGGGGTGTGGAAAATACTTATTCATCGTTCGGGCAAAGTTGGCTATGTTAAATGGGAAGAATAGCGATCCCCGTCACTGACTTCTAACTAGGATTAAGTCAAATAGATAGATACTATCTAGGTCGCAGGGATATTCAATAATGTTCCAATCCTAGAGAATATCTGATCAAAACCAGTAATCATCTTCCAAAAAAGCGTGCAGATTCATGTTATTGAAGGCAATCATAACTTACGATCGCTATTGACTTGGCATCTTCATCAAGCTGGTTATCATGTCCAGCAATCTGGAACGCTAGCACAAGCGTATCAACATTGCGATCGAGAGTTGCCCACGCTTGCTATTATTGATTCGGATCTACCTGATGGTGAAGGGGTAGAATTTTGCAAATGGTTGTATCCTCAGGGCGATTCGCTGATCCTGATGCTATCAGCCCGAATCAGGGATATCGATTTAGTCAATGCACTTCAGGCTGGAGTTGATGATTATCTCAAAAAACCGTTTGGGATGCCGGAATTTTTGGCACGAGTGGCAGCTCTGCTCCGGCGGACTCGCACAGCAACGATGCCCAACGAGTTGACTTATGGGCATCTACGAATTGACTTGGTGCGGCGGTGTCTCTACATCAGTGATAAATCCCAAGCAAAGCCATCAGAAAACAGAATAGACCTCAGCCCTCAAGAATTTAGTTTACTCTACGTCTTGGCTCAAGCTAATGGTCGTCCAGTTCATCGGAGTGAATTGCTCCGACGTGCCTGGGATATCGATATTGATAATCCCCGCACCGTAGACAGTCACGTCCTCTCCCTGCGTAAAAAGCTCGGACACCCAGATCCCATCGAGACTGTCCGCAAAATCGGCTATCGGCTAAATTATTAGAATAGCGACAATAGTATTAAGATATTGATACAATTGCTGACAATTGAGTAAAAATAGTCAGCAAGAGTAAATTCGGGTCACATGAATGATTAGTCGCCAAGCAGTATTAGAATATCTCAACAAGCATCCTAGCCATACCACCTGGCAAATCCGGTTACACTTTTTGCAAGCTGGTCGCGATGTTGACAGTCAGTCATCTGCTTCGATTAGTTCGATCGCTAACCAACTCAATTATATCCTCCGCGATCTCGAATCGATCGGGATGATCGCGCCGAAAGCCGGATCTTTGGCCCAAAATCAAGACAGCTATCAGGGTGATTATAGTAGCCAACATTCCAAAGCGGCGAATCAAGCACCTATTTCTTAGTTGTCCAGACAGTACTAAACATCATCAGCATCGCACCAATCGAGATGGCGATGGCTAGTCCGCCAGCAATTGCATTCTGCATAGATTCATCGATAATCATAATTAATTCTCAGATTGGGTGATCCGGCGGATGTTCAGCACATCACTCATTTGTTTAATTTGAGCGAAGCAGCGTTCTAACTGTAATTTATCACTAACCTCGATCGACAGGTCGATAATTGCTGGTTTGGCATAGTGAGTGATCACATTAGCAGAGCGGACGTTGATTCTATTATCAGTGAGTCGGGACAAGACATCTTTGAGTACGCCCACTCGATCGAGTACTTCTACCTGTACACTAACTGGGTAAGTACGGGGCTTTTCTTGGGTGACTTGAGTATTCCAACTGACGGGTAAAAGACGATTGCCGTCCATCTGTCCAATATTGACACAGCCTTGACGGTGAATCGAAATGCCGTTGATGCGGGTGACTAAGCCAATAATTGGTTCACCTGGAATCGGACTACAACAACCTGCTAAGTGGTGAACTAGTCCCTCAATTCCTAAAATCGGGAAGTCGCTCTGAGCAGGGGTATATTGCTTGGGTAAAGTTGTCGGTGGTAGTTCTGGGGTCGGAGCTTCCCTGTCTCTGACGATTTCGCGGAGCCGATTGACGACCATTTGCTGGGTAATTTCCCCATAGCCCAATCCTGCGAGTAAATCCTCCACGGTGACGTAGTTGCACTTTTGGGCGACTGCCAGCATCGGATCGGATTTGAGCAGGGCTTCTAGACCATTTTTGCCCAGTTCTCGCTCCAGTGATTCCCGCCCCCTAGCCACATTTTCATCGCGGTGTGATCGCTTATACCACTGGACAATCCGGTTGCGCGCGCCAGGACTGACGACAAAATTAAGCCAATCTAAGCTCGGATGGCTATTCTCACGAGTCACCACTTCGACAATATCGCCATTGGATAAGGTGCGGGATAGGGGCACGATTCGATCGTTTACCTTAGCACCAGAGCAATGATTGCCGACTTCGGTATGGATCCGGTAGGCAAAATCTACAGGGGTAGAGCCTTGGCGGAGCGAGACGACTTCGCCTTTGGGGGTAAAGACATAAACATCGCGTTCGAGGAGAGAATCTTTGAGATGATCGTCAAATTCGATCGCATCTTTGACATCATTTTGCCATTCTAATAGTTGACGCAGCCAGGAAAATTTTTCATCAACTTCTGTGCGTCTGGGGGCAGTTGGTTTAGATTCTTTAGTAGTTTCTGGTTTGCCGACTTCTGATTGAGCAGCTTCTTTATATTTCCAATGAGCAGCAATTCCATATTCGGCGACATTGTGCATTTCTAGTGTCCGAATCTGAACTTCTAGTGGCGTTCCGGTAAATCCAACGACGGTGGTATGGAGTGACTGATAGCGATTGTTTTTTGGTAAGCCGATATAGTCTTTAAATCTACCAGGAATCGGTTTGAATGCGTCGTGAATTTCGGCTAGAGCCAGATAACACTCATGATTCGACCTGACAATAATTCTAATTGCAGTTAGATCGTAAATTTCGCTAAATTCTTTTTTTTGATACCGCATCTTTTGATAGATACTGTAGAGGTGTTTTGGTCTGCCGCTAATATCTACATGCTCGATCCCTGCTCGATCGAGTCGATGGCGGATCATCTCGGTAACGTTGGCAATTCTGGCTTCTCTGGCTGTCCGCTTCTCAGCAACTAGATCTTGAATGCGGCGATAATCTTCAGCTTCGATGTATTTGAACGAGAGATCTTCTAGTTCCCATTTGATTCTACCCAAGCCCAATCTGTCTGCTAATGGTGCAAAAATATCGCGAGTTTCTTGAGAGATTGCCTGCTGTCGTTCTGGGCGTAAATGATCGAGAGTTCGCATATTATGCACTCGATCTGCTAGCTTAACTACGATCACCCGAATGTCCTGCGCCATCGCAATAAACATCCGTCGGAAGTTTTCAGCCTGCTGCTCTTTCTTGCTGGAAAATTCAAATTTGGACAGCTTAGTTACCCCTTCAACTAAGTGTGCTGTCTCTTGACCAAATCTCGATCCAATTTCCTCGATCGTAATCTCAGTATCTTCAACCACGTCATGCAAGAATCCGGCCGCAATCATCTCTGCTCCACCGCCTAAATCTCGGAGCAATCCAGCAACTGCAACCGGATGACAAATATATGGTTCTCCCGATTTTCGCTTTTGATCGCCATGTAGATCGTAGGCAAACTGAAAGGCATTCTTAATTAGCAGTCGGTCTTTATTCACTGCGGGATCCGGATCCTGAACTCCATCCAAACACTGCTGCAACCAATCAGGAATATCGCAACTATAGGTTGGCTCATCCTCAGCATCTGCACCAAGGGTTGTCACAACCGCAACATCAGCGATATCGTCAGCGGAAATAGAAAGGGGAGTGGTCATAGCTGAAGAGAATAAGATAGAACCAATAGAGCTAAAAATGTAGTGTCTGCTCGATCGTCAAAGTGTAAAATTAATTGCAGGTACGTTCTATTCTAACGAAGTTACTGATGCTGCCAACCGAACAGATTTTGATGTGGCAACAATTATTTACGAGCCTCTCCAACTTGCCCACTGACTCTCTTCCAGACTTGAAAGTCAGCCTGGATCGATCGACCGAATTCTTTGAATCGCAGATTCTCCCTCAAGATCTAGATAGTCTGCCAGACCCGATCGCTGGTAAGATGCGATCGTATTTAACCGAAAGTCATCGATTATTACGACTACTCTCGATCGATCTCACCTTCATCGCTGCCGCCCGTAATCCCGCCACCCTCCAGCAACGCCGCCAAGCCTACCAAGAAAAGTTAGACTTGCTACTTCAATACTGCCAAGCTGTAATCAAAATCTAGATATTCACCATCCACCATCCACCAATTTAATGCATTGCCCTAAATGTAAATCCGAACTAGTGAATGGACTTCTCAGCGATTTGCTGTTGACAAAACACTGTCGTGAGTGTCGAGGTGACTGGATTTCTGGACGCAATTATCAGACGTGGCGATCTCAACGCGCAGAGATTCCGCCTAACCCTGATGTCCTAGCTCAAAACTATGATCTGCCTTATACTCCTAGTCCATTAGATGCAAAAACGGCACCCTGTCCAGAATGTGGTTGTGTGATGGCCAGAGGAAAAGTTGCTTTAAAGGAACCATTCTATCTAGAGCATTGTCTCACCTGTGGCGGAATTTGGTGCGATCGAGGTGAATGGGAAAT
>JANNBD010000134.1:0-18809 GCA_031385105.1 Chamaesiphon sp. OTE_78_metabat_374 | reverse complement strand
TAGCCACACTCAAAGCCGATCCAAATATTCAGTGGAGTCGGATGAACTCGATTCAACGTCAAGGTGCGCTACAAAAATCTGAGTAGTGTCGAGCGGTGCATCATTAACAGTTTTGGCTCTAAAGATGGGCACTAAATCCTGAAATGGCACCTGAATTGTGAGCCATTCATCGGCAATCGTATCGAAAGAATAAGCATAACCAACCCCATCCCATCTTGTCTCAGTGCGGAGAAATAATTTATATCTTTGTCCATCACCCTTGACTCGTAGCTCAATTCCCCGATAGTTACTCAGATTGAAACTAGGCTCGAAATTGCGGGTACGCACCGAAGCAAAACCACCAGAATTATCTGTAGAAACATTGCCACTAAATAGCGCGTAACCATCAGCTAGACGAATCCCGCTCTCACTCACTCCACCCATGACCACATCATCCACGGCTCCCCATGTTGCCTGAAGATTGATATCTGGTTGGGTAAAATCAAACAATTCTAATTGAGTATTTGAAGATAAATGATTAGCTACAGCAGTTGTTAAACTACTCAAAACTGTTGGTGGTAAGGAACAAATAATAGTCGATCGAACTCCAGCCATAATTTGAGCTGACAAATTCAAGCTGTTAGAATCAACTTGGACATATTCAACATTTGGAGGCACACTCAATGGTTTTAAACTTAAATCTGAAATTGCTGCTCTAACTCGATAGCCACTTTTAAGTAATTGTCCAACTACCAATTGACCAATTTCACTGATTGCCCCAAACACCAACACTAAACCCAAAGCCTTTTCTCCATCAATGCTCGTTCGATCTTTTGATTCACCCGTCAACCACCGTTGGACATCGCTAAAAATGGGAATTGCCCCAAAATAACCGACGGTATTTAAAAATCTGCTTGGATCCCACTTAGCCATAAATTCTCACGATCGAGTATCGATTATTTACGCTGATATCAATCTATTATAGTCGATCGATATTCCCCAAATTTAAGCTATGTCGTTCTTCCTACTCTTCCAGTAATTGGGTTCGCGGCTACAGTGCATGATGGCTAAGATGAGAGTTTCATCTTCCTCAACGGTATGGAGAATGCCATAGGGAAATTTTCGCGTAATACAGCGACGGACATCTTCATCAATAATCTGCCAAGTTGTCGGAGATTCGCGAATTCGATAGATGGTGTTTTCTACTGCGTCAATAAATGCCTGTGCTAATGCAATTCTATTCTGGGCATAATACTGAACCGCCTCTGAATATTCGATGAGAGCGGCTGGATGAAAGATATATTTCATTATTCTAAAAGCTGTCTGACTCGATCTAAAGCCTCTTGCCCATCAATTGCTTGGACTGAGCCGCTCCGAATCTCATCGCGACGTTGCTGGGCTATATTGAGCCAAGTTGCTTGAATAGCCGGATCTACGTCAAATTCTAAGCTCTGCACCAATTCTTCTGCTAGTTTAGATCTTGGGGCACTAGGCAATGAAAGGGCTTCTTGGGTCAGTTGTTCGTTCGCGCCAGCGTTACCTTGGTAAATCGACAACATAAAAACTTGCTTTTATTGTGGTGTTACTATTTTAACTCGATCGAGCGGCTAGACTAATGACCGAGATGATCGACAACACTAGCATCGAGTTGGGTACGACTTATAGTGAGGGTTGCGATTGCGGCAGCTTTTGCGGTACTAATCGATATCCCATCGCCTGAACTATCGATGTAATATTGCCAAAACGGGGGTTGCCTTCATCAGACAAAGCTTTTTGTAAACCTTGTCTAGTCATGCCGACTTGCTCCGCCATATCCCCAACTCCGCGAACGCGGGCAATGACACGCAATCCTGCAAGCAAGGCTCCGGTATCGTTATCTTCAGCAAAATCCTGAAAAATTTCAGTCAGATAATCATCAATCTCATCAGGATGAGCGCGGAAATAGCCATCAGTAAATTCATCCAGCGTTCTAAGTTTTCGCATTATTTTTGTACTCCTGCCAGTAGGCTTTAGCATTTTCGATATCCTGACTCTGGCTGCTTTTGTCGCCGCCGCAGAGAATCACAACGATGTTGCCTGCATCTTCACCAAAATAGACGCGGTAGCCAGCACCGAAGAAAAAGCGTAATTCGGATAGCCCCTCACCGATTGGCTCAACATCTCCATAATTTCCCTGTTGCACCCGCACCAGACGGCTGATAATGCGTCGTCTGTTCTTTGCATCCCGCAAATCGTCAAGCCACAATTGAAACGGCTCATTGCCATTTTCGTCGGCATAGAAGATTATTTCTTTCGGCTCTACAATCTTAGCCAACGCTCTAAATTTCCTTTACGTTGTCTTTAATGCCAATTATAGTTTGCACTTGAGTGAAAGTCAATCGATCGAGGTTGGTACGATATGTTAGTTGTCATTGCTTGTAGGGCATTCTAAGTATATATTTTATGCTTGTATCTACAATGGACTTTATCGATAGAATTAAACAAATCAGCGAACAAATCTCTAAACTACGAGATCAAATTCAGACAGAAGAAGCTACTAAAAATGCTTTTGTCATGCCGTTGCTTAGTGCATTGGGCTATGATGTCTTCAATCCAACCGAAGTTTGTCCTGAGTATACTGCTGATGCGATCGGTTTAAAAGGTGAGAAAGTCGATTACGCAATCTTAGTTGATGGAAAGCCTGTCATTTTATTTGAGTGTAAATGGTGTGGTTATGAATTAGATCATCCAAAACATGGTTCTCAGTTGTATCGCTATCTATCTTCGACTGATGCCATGTTTGGAATTTTAACTAATGGCATTATCTATCGCTTCTACACAGATTTAGAAAAACCAAATGCAATGGATTCAAAGCCTTTCTTTGAATTTAATATGCAAGATATTCAAGAATCCAATGTTGCTGAATTAAAACGTTTTTCCAAGTCTGTATTTAATTCAAGTGAGCTGAAAAGTACTGCTAGCAACTTGATGTACACGAAAGAAATTAAACGGATTATGTCCGAGCAACTTTTGGAGCCATCCCCTGAATTTGTAAAATTCTTTGTGTCTCAGGTTTATTCAGGAAAAATCATGTCAGGCGTAATTGACAAGTTTACAAAAATCACCAAAGATTCAATAAATCAACTGATTAGCGATCGGATTACAGATACGTTGAGATCTGTGATAGAGCGGGAAGTAGAAGATCGAAGCGAACATGTAGTAAAAACTCAACCAGCTACTGTCGATTCAATTAAAGCTGAGGATACAATTGTTACGACAGAGGAAGAGCTAGAAGGATTTTTTATTGTCAAATCTCTTTTAAGAGAGGCTATAGAGCCAAATCGAATTCAGTACAAAGACACGCAAAAATATTTTGGAGTATGCCTTGATGGTAAACCAACTAAAACTTTATGCCGTCTTTGGTTTAACTCCAAGCAAAAATATATTGGCTTCTTGGATGATAGTGGTAAAGAAATTAAACAACCGATTGATGATTTAAATAACATCTATAAGTTTAGTTCTGAGTTACAAGCATCACTAAGCCGTGTAATGCCTGCAAACTTAGAAAATAATTAAAGTACATCTTTCATCCTTGAGTTAGATTAAATTTGATATTGACTTAACTCACGGATGATGTTCCGATCGTAATCGGCGCGATCGAACTCAACTTCAGGCTAGGATGATCTTCTAATAACTGATTGACATTCCATTCATTCTTGAATAACAATACTGGACGATTCCAGTTATCTTTGATCGTCACAGTATTAAACAACCGTCCCACTTTATCCAAAGCATCCCAACCATTTAATACCCATCGAGCCACTGAATAACCGAGTGGTTCTAACGTTGTTTCCACGCCATACTCATTCTTCATCCGAAACTGCACAACTTCAAATTGCAACTGTCCAACTGCTGCTAAAATTGGGTCGCGTTTGGATTCATCGGCGGAGTACATGATCTGAACTGCACCTTCTTCTTGCAGCTCTTTTACGCCTTTTTGAAACTGTTTAAATTTCGAGGGATTGGGATTGCGGAGGAAGGAAAATAGCTCGGGTGAAAAACAGGGAATGCCTTCGTATTCGAGCTTTTTCATACCCGTGTAAATCGTATCGCCGATCGCGAATACACCAGGATTATTTAGCCCGATTACATCACCTGGATATGCTTCTTCGATCGATTCCCGATCTTGGGCAAATAGTTTCTGTGGGCGAGAGAGTCGGACAGTCTTGCCTGTGCGGGCGTGGCTGACGGTCATATCCTTTTCAAACTTACCAGTACAGACCCGAATAAAGGCGACTCGATCGCGATGTTTGGGATCCATATTAGCTTGGAGCTTGAACACAAAACCAGAGAATTCTGGATAACTTGGTTCGATCGATCCGATATTAGAATTGCGATTTCCTGGTTTGAGGGCGTATTCCAAGAAATAGTGTAAAAATAGCTCAACCCCAAAATTGGTCATCGCACTCCCGAAGAATACCGGAGTCATATAACCAGCATGAATCAGCTCTAAATCTAAATCTGAAGCTACCCCGTCTAAGAGTTCGAGATCGCTGTGGAGTTGCTCGAATAATTCTCGATCTAAAATCTCCTTCAAGCGCGGATCGTCCAGATCCATCACCGTATCGATTGCTTCCTTCTTCCCATGCGCTGTTCGCTCGAATAGGTGAACTTTGCGCTGATGTCGATCAAACACGCCTTTAAACCGATCTCCGGTGCCAATCGGCCAATTTACAGCATAGGTTTGTAAGCCTAATTCCTGCTCAATCTCATCCAATAATTCTAATGGTTCGCGCCCAGGTCGATCGAGTTTATTGACAAAGGTGAAAATCGGCAATTCCCGCATTTTGCACACTTCAAATAACTTGCGCGTTTGCGGCTCCAAACCCTTGGCGGCATCAATCAGCATCACTGCATTATCCGCCGCTGCTAGTGTCCGATAAGTATCCTCACTAAAATCTTGGTGTCCAGGAGTATCCAGTAGATTTACCTGAAAGCCCTGATACTCAAACTGCAACACCGTCGAGGTGATCGAAATCCCCCGCTGTTTCTCCATCTCCATCCAGTCGGAAGTCGCCTTGCGCTGATCCCGTCTGGCTTTGACAGCACCCGCTTCATGAATTGCACCCCCGTACAGCAACAGTTTCTCGGTGAGAGTGGTTTTCCCCGCATCAGGGTGCGAAATGATCGCAAAATTGCGCCGATGTTCGACAGCAATTTCGAGTTCGGTTTGAAGCTGGGTGGAGAGTTCGGTGGACATGGGCAAGGTTACGCTAACGGGCTACCAATATCTGATTATATCTGGTTTTAATCATTCACCAACCTCGAAAGATCTCGCCAATGATACTAATCGGTAATGTTGGGGTAACATAAGCTAGTAATTTAGATGTGTACTCAACGGAGTACTTACTTTTATGGGTTGTCTAGCTGTATTTTTGAATTTTCTGCTGCCTGGATTAGGCACTCTTTTATTTACAACCAAGAGGATTCAAGGCTTTATCCAACTCGTTCTCACAATCATCAATGCTATTCTAATCTTTGCAACGTTGGGGCTATGGGCTTTAGTCGGCGGGTTTATTCATTTAGGACTATTTATCTGGGCAATCGTTGCTACGATGACCTTCATGAGCGAACAAGCTGCCAAGAAAGCTGTCCGCGAACACATGGATAATGAAAACAAGTAACCTACTTTCACATTTCCTAAGCAGAGATCTGTCGGTTGGGTTGAAGCATGTTGGCGGAGCCTCTCCTTTAGGAGACAACCCAACGCACTCAACAGCGATTATCGAGTATGTTGGGCTTTGTCTTACTCTACCCAACCTACAATTTCTACTCAATACAACTCAAACCCGCTTGCCCATTGGCAAATCGCCAAGTAATAATGATATTGCTAGATCGATCGCAAAAATGCTCACTCCTGATATCACCACAGCGGCGGTAGCTGACTCACCAACTTGCTTCACACCACCATAAGTCGTCATCCCCCAGCCACAAGCAATCGTCCCAATCGCACCCCCAAATAGCACCCCTTTGAATCCCAGACTAATCAAATCGGTGGTTTTTAAAAAACTTCGGGCTGAATCCAAGAAGACTGGTGGGGGTACCTGATAAAACTGAGCTGCGGCGAATATCCCACCCCCGATTCCAAACACTAAACCCAAGATGATTAGAGTTGGTACCATCGCACAACAGGCGACTACTCGTGGCAAGATCAGATAGTCGATCGGATCGGTTTTGAGCATGTACAGTGCATCGATTTGCTCGGTAACTTTCATCGCACCGATTTCTGCTGCAAATGCCGAACCTACTTGCCCTGCAACTACACTAGCTGTCAAAATTGGTGCCAATTCACGGCAAAATGCCAGGGCAAATGCTCCACCAACAGAGTTAACTACGCCCACAGACTCTAGCTGTCTGGCTGTCTGAATCGTAAAAATCATCCCCGCCATCACATTCACTAGTAGTACTGGAATCATCGATCCTGGTCCAGTTTTAAATAGATGCTCAGAAATTCTCTGCCAGCAAGTCTTTCCCTGGATCAGATGCAGGCAAATTTGACCGATTAACAGTAGTGTAAAGCCAAATCGTCTACATCCATAGGGATGAGAGTTTGCACCAGATATTGGAGCCATTTAGCAAGAGGTGTGAGGTGAGAGCGATGAATCAATCCTTATTATTGTATAGAAGCTAACTAAGTCGGAATGTTTCAGCTATGGCTATTGCGGATTTCCACCCAGGAGAAACGTACTACTAGACCGCTGTAAGCTATGCTAGAGTTTATACAAACAGATTTTTATCTAGACTCGTTTGAGGATTTAAAATGGTTAATTCTGGCGATCTCAGTAGTAGTAATGGCAAACGGAAACTATTCTCGTTGTTGTGCCACGGCTCGATTTTTTTAGGTTCATTGCTCTTTACCTCACTGATTCCATTAGTAGTGTTGCTAATATTTGATGACCCTATTATCAAAGCAACTGCCAAAGAAACACTCAATTACCATTTCAATATTTGGTTGTATGGTGCGATCACTGGTGCATTAGCATTTTTCTTCACTGCTCTAATTATCACAATTCCAATCGCCTGGATTATTGGCGGCGCATTCACTATCTTTACTCTAGTACCACCAATCTTTGGGATTTTAGCAACATTGAATAATCCTAATGAACCTTATCGTTACCCGTTTATCTGGAGATTAATTTAATTTTTGTAGGGTGGGCATTGCCCACCTTACTTTTGCTTGATTCATGTGGCAACTTGATAAATTTGGATGAAATCTTACACTTTAATCGCTCCAGCCAAAATCAATCTTCATCTGGAAATTCTTGGCATCAGACCTGATAATTATCACGAGCTAGTGATGATTATGCAGACAGTGGATTTAGCCGATCGAGTCGAGCTGAAATCCATAGGTACTGATGATATTATTCTCCACTGTGGACATCCTGACGTACCACTCGATCGAACTAATTTAGCTTATCGTGCGGCTGAATTAATGCAGAAAGAATTCCCTGATGCTTTTGCTAAGTATGGCGGTGTTGAGATTACCTTACATAAGCATATTCCGATCGCGGCTGGACTGGCGGGCGGATCGGGAAATGCTGCGGCTGTGCTGGTGGGGATCGATCTGCTGTGGGAATTGGGACTTACTCAAGCTAGCCTGCAAGAATTGGGGGCAAAACTAGGCTCTGACGTGCCATTTTGCATTTCGGGCGGAACTGCCATTGCGACGGGTCGAGGGGAGCTGATTTCGCCCCTACCGAATTTAGAAGGGATCTACGTGGTGCTGGGCAAATATCGTAGCCTGGAAGTTTCTACGCCGTGGGCATATACGACCTATCGCCATGAATTCGAGCATGGGTATGACCAAAAGCCTATTAGTCTAGCAGACAGGTTGGATCGGATTCATTCAGGGGCTTTGGTACGAGCGATCGTGGCGCAAGATCCTGTTAAGATTGGGGGGTTACTGTACAACGACCTCGAAAAAGTAGTACTACCCGCCTATCCATTAGTTAATCAGTTACGGGCAGAATTTCAGCGACACCCTAATTTAGGGACGATGATGTCTGGTTCGGGGCCGACGGTATTCAGTTTAGCAGAGTCTCGATCGCAAGCCGATGCACTCTATCATCAAGTTCGTGCAGCCATTACCGATCCAGATCTAGAATTATTTGTGACTCAATTTTGCGATCGAGGTGTCCAAGTAATTTAGTTAAAGTATTAATTCACAAGCTAAAATGACCCAAGCCACACCTCCTGAAAAAGCCTTGCCCAGTCCATTAAGTTGCTTGACTGGTTCACTAATGGCTGGCAGCATGTCGATCGCGATGTACACTGTGACGGTCAAGATTGCGACTACTTTTGCCACCAATCCAATGGTTCAGAAAACCACAATGGCAATTAATATTGCCGCAGCATTAAAAACTCTAGTTGTCGGTGCTGCGGCAATGGGAACAGGTATATCGGGGATTATTTCACTTGGTCTAATTGGACTAGCAATTCAAGTTGCTTTTGGCAAAAACAAAGAGAGTCTCAAAAATTAATTAGCTGCAAAGTCCCAACAACTAACGTTCAAAGCTGAACTAATGAGTAAGAAGTCTGAATTCAAAGAGTCTAGCCTACTACATCAACGCTTAAAAACTGCGCTGCATGACGGAATTAAGGTTTGGTTTGAGACTCGTGATAAAAGCTATTTTGGGATTCCGATTGGACTCGACAAGTCCTTTGTTGAGGTATTGATTTTGTTACCAGGGAGTGATGAAGACTCAACCGAATATAGCTTTCAAAGAGTAACTTGGGTAGTGCGATTGTCCTCAATTTCAGCGATTGCTTATCCATCAGAATATTGGTCTACAGACAGGTTGGATAGTCTCCTAAATAAGTCAGTCCTCAATCCAGACAAGTAGATATTTCAGCTCAATCTTGAACTAGTTTAGCAGCTTCCGCGATCGATGATTTTAACTTTTTAGCTAATACTCGAACATGCGGTTCTTGCATCAACGTGATGTGATTGCCAGGAATTTGCTGCACATCCAAACCATCAGTGACTAAATCTCCCCAGCCAAGGGTTGGATGCTTCTTGATATACCAGCTCTGGTATTCACTCCAAAAGAGTGTCGCTTTTCCCGCAAAAATTCGGGGCTGATACTCTTTTGCTGCCTGAACATTACAATCAAGCACTTTTACCAATTCAGGTGTAAATATCTCAAGCTCGGATAATGTGGCAACTATCTCATCTCGATATGCCTGAGATTTAGGATGGAATAACTTTTCATAAATATAGTTAAATTGTTCTTTGAATGTCATCTTTTGCATGCGATCGATTTGAATCTCGATCCATTCTCGAAATGGTGTACTCAGTTCGGCAATAACCGGACAGCGAATATCTACTAAACCCAAAAAAGCGACTTTTTCACCTTGTTCAGTTAGTTGCCTAGCGATATCAAAAGCAACAATCCCCCCAAAAGAATAGCCTGCAATAAAGTAAGGTCCCTGCGGTTGAATGGTTTGAATTGATTGAATAAAGTAGCTAGCCATATCCTCAATTCTTTCAATCGGTCGTTGTTTGCCATCAATTCCACGCGGCTGTAACCCATAGATTGGTCGATGAACATCTAGGATTTTGGAGAGTGTGTGGTAGTCAAATAAATTTCCACCTAAAGGGTGAACACAGAACAAGGGTGACTTATTTTTATTGGGCTTGAGTAAAACTATTGGCGACCAATCAGGTGTATCACCTGTCCGAATAATCTTGGCTAATCCAGCAATGGTTGGTGACTCCAGCAGAACTGCCAAGAGCAATTTCTTGTGCCAAACTCGCTCGATTTCGGCAAACAATTGCAGTGCTTTTAATGAATGTCCGCCTAAATCGAAGAAGTTATCATCAATACCAATCTGTTTAAGATCCAAAACTTTTTCCCACATCTGTACGAGCTGATGCTCTAAATCATCGCGGGCAGATACAACATTTGAGTTATTCCGACTTGGTGCTGGGAGTCTATTGCGGTCTAGTTTGTGGTTGGGAGTAAGCGGCAGCGCATCTAATATTTCAATCGCCGACGGCATCATGTAGTCAGTTAGTTTCGTTTTTAAAAACGATCGAACATCATTCAGATCGATTTGGGGATGACTGGGGACAAGATACGCCACGATGATTGTTTCGCCTGCACTATTTTCTCTGCCAACTACAGCCGCTTGTTGGACATTAGGGTGCTGCGCCAATACAGTTTCGATTTCTTCAATTTCAACTCGCATCCCGCGAATCTTGACTTGGAAGTCCTGGCGACCAACAATTTCGAGATTGCCATCGGGTAAGTAGCGGGCTAAATCACCCGTTTTATACAGCCATGCCGACTGTGGTGCCTGACTAAAAGGATTGGGAATAAACTTCCGATCATTTAATTGATAATTATTAAGATATCCCCGCGCGAGACTAGATCCAGACACATACAATTCACCCGTCTGGGTGGTCTCAACTGGCTGCAATTGATCGTTGAGGACATATAGCTGATTATGTGAATAAGCAGTACCTACTGGCGCATATCGGGCAGATCCGGTTGCGGCACATTCATTTTGCAACGTCGATGCAGTCGGAAGCTGATAAGCACAAACGCCAATTGTCTCGGTTTGCCCATAAATATTCACAATCTGTGGGGGCTGCTGAAATTGACTGCGGACTCGCTCTAATAGTTGTGCCGTCAACAGCCCTCCTGAAAATATCAGGAGTCGGATTTGTGAATGTATCAGGCGCGATTTTTGATCCGCTGCCATTGCATCTAAACTAATCAGGATATAGTTCCAAACCGATGCAACCGTATCAAACACCGTAATCTGCTCAGTCTGAATCAATTCAACCAGACTAGCTAAATTGGTGGTGTTTTCCTTCGATGTGATGACCACTTTGGCACCCTGCGCCAATGGCAATAATAGCTGTCTAATTGATGAGGAGAAAGAAAAAGATGCTGAGTGCAAATAAATATCGTCAGCTCGAATATTGAGGACTTTGTTCACTGCTTGGAGATAGCACTCAACCTGTCCGAGGGTAATTTGGACACCTTGAGGCTTTCCGGTAGAGCCAGAAGTGTACATGATGTAGGCAAGATTGGCTGGAGTTGTGACAACAGCTACTGGTTGGGTGCTTTCATCGGCTACTTTGTCCCATTCTGTATCGAGTAAGAATAAGTTTATTTCTGGTAAGCCTAGTCCTAGTTGCTTCAGATCTGGAACTAGGTGCGACTGGGTAAGGACTAGTTCTAATCCGGTATCAGTGATAATTGATGCCAATCTTGCTGGTGGATAAGCTGGATCCAGCGGCACATAAGCTCCACCCGCTTGAAGTACTGCCAAAATCGCAACGACTAGATCGATCGATCGATCCGCGTAGATGCCCACTAAGCTTTCCGGCTGAACTCCCTGCTTGCTCAGGTAATTGGCTAGCTGATTAACTTGTGCATTTAATTGTGCATAGGTTAATTCGGTAGCTGCATCCTTAATGGCGATCCCTGCTGGGTTTTTGCTCGACTGGATTGGCAGAAATTGACGAGTTATCATCTGTTTGCAAGGTGTGAAGACAAAGCTGAACAAGTGTAGCTATTAACCCAAGACCAAAAAGCCGATCAGAACTGTCAGGCTAGACTTGGTTCAAGCATTGAATCGTAACACTTTGTAGAGACTTGGTAATCTAGATCAAACTCATTGTACACTCTCAACTATTATTCTCAATAAAGATTAAGCCAATTGACACTTTATCTATCTAATATCTACGTTAATACACTGACGATAATCATTTCAGTCAGCAATAATCGAGACATAACTAAGCTATCTGGCTGAGTATTTAGCAGCTTTAGCTAGAATTTGTTGCTATTAAGATCACTATTAGCCGATCCGATACTAATTACTAGTCTCAGTGTGATCGCGATCATTTCTATAATTTGATTTTATGGTAAGTGAAAATAATTAGTATTAGTTTTACTACCGGATCTCGGTGACTCGCACTGGAGCTACTGCCAACTCTGGATCGATTACTGCTGGCTGAGGCGGTTCCCAGCGACTGAGCAGAATGGCATTGCTACTATTGCCAATCACATTGAGGACGGTCTTGAAACCATCGGTTAGTCGATCGATCCCCGCGACAATCGCAATTCCTTCCAGTGGCAGTCCAGCGGCTGAGAGCACAGTTGTCATCGTAATCAATGCCGATCCAGGTACCCCAGGAGTACTAAACGATACTAAAAAGCTGCTCAATCCGATCGTAAACAACAGCGATGGAGTCAAAGGAATATGATAAATCTGAGCAATGAAGATCGCATTAAATCCCTGAAGAATCGTTGCTCCATCGCGCTTGAGGGCTGTACCCAGCGGGAGAGCAAAGCTAGCAATTTCCGATCGCAAACCATAGCCTTCCTGCATATTTTGCAATACCATCGGTAAGACAGCATTGGAGCTAGCAGTCCCAAATCCTAAAAAGAACGAGGGTTTCAAACTGCTAAAGAACTTACGGGGTTCAGCTTTGAGTACGATTAACACCACGACATAAAACAGAATCATAATAATCGTCGCCAGCCATAGCCCAATCACATACCAAGACAGCCGGACAATCAAGCCCAATCCCTGAGTCGCAATTGTCGAACTAATTAGGGCAAAAACCCCAACTGGAGCGACATAGAGAATGATTGATAATACTTTCTCGCTGATAATGTAGATACTCTCCATCAGCTCCACAAATGGCTTTGCTTCCGCTTGCGCCATTTGAATTCCCGCCCCAAATAGTGCTGCCGAAAAAATAATTTGGAGCAGATTACCATCACTGAGCGCGCCCAACGGATTGATCGGAATCAAATTGACTAGCCACTCGATCGAATCTGGAGCCGCCACGCTACTATTCGCCTCAGGTATCGCCAATCCCGTCATCCCCGCCCCAGGCTGCAAAAACACCGCCACCGTCATCCCAATACACAGCGAGATCAGACTTGTCACCACGTAGCAAGTCATCAACTTCAACACGTACTTCCCAACCTGCCCCGTCCCCTGAATCTTGTTCACCCCCAGAATCAGCGATGAGAAGATCAACGGCACCACCACAAATTGAATAATCCGCAAAAATCCTTCACCTACTGGTGCTAATAGATATCGATCGAGTGGTTCGATCGCCAACGGGAAGCTAGTATTGAGGATAGTCCCGAACGCCATACCGATAGCTAGGGCTGTGAGGATGAGTGAAGACAGATTCATAGGTTGGTGAATGGTGGATGGTGGATGGTGGATGGTGGATTACAGCTTGGGAATTGGGGTTAGAAAGGTCTAGATTTTGGACAACAGGGTACCAATCAAAACTTAACACAAAAGTTTACAATGCCGCTCCAATTCAAAGCCATTGAACCAAAGCACTATTCACCATCCACCATCCACCATCCACCAAGTTAAGACATTCGATCCTTGTCCTCCCCCAAACTCTCATGGTTAACTAGTTGAAACCATTTGAGTAACGGGACAATCGCTGTGCTAGCTAGAGTTTGGAGCGCGACAATTATCGGTATTGATGCAGTCAAAGTTGGCGTTGAAGTCGATGTCGCCAATGGCTTGCCAGGAGTAACTGTAGTAGGTTTGCCAGATATTGCTGTCCAAGAAAGCAAAGAGCGGGTCAAAACAGCAATCAAAAACTCTGGTTCCGCCTATCCGATGCGCCGGATCGTGGTCAACCTGACTCCGGCAGACCTCAGAAAAGAGGGACCGAGCTTTGATTTACCGATCTGTGTGGGCATTTTGGCCGCTTCAGACCAGATAAGTGGTGAGTTGTTAGGAGATTATCTATTTTTAGGGGAACTGTCCCTAGACGGCAGTTTACGGGCAGTTGCGGGGGTGCTATCGATCGCGGCTGCTGCCCTGAAGATGGGAATTACAGGTTTGGTTGTACCTGCGGGAAATGCTCGTGAAGCAGCGGTGATTCAAGGATTACAGGTATATGGGTTAGAAAATCTCGGTGAAGTCGTCGCTTTTCTCAATCACCCCGAACAATTTGAGCCAGTCAAAGTAGATATCACCGGAAAACTCGCCCAAACCCATGTGGATTGTGCCGATCTGCATGATGTCAAAGGCCAAGCACATGCCCGTCGCGCCCTGGAAATTGCAGCGGCTGGTGGACACAATCTGATTTTTGTGGGGCCACCAGGAAGTGGTAAAACGATGCTAGCCAGAAGGTTGCCAGGTATTCTCCCCCCGCTATCATTCGCCGAAGCTTTAGAAGTAACCCAGATTCACTCCGTCGCTGGCTTGCTGCGAGAGCGGGGTTTTCTGGTTTGTGACCGACCTTATCGTAGCCCACATCACTCTGCTTCTGGCCCAGCCCTCGTCGGTGGCGGTACATTTCCCCGCCCTGGAGAGATTTCCCTCGCCCATCGGGGCGTATTATTTCTCGATGAATTGACAGAATTCAAACGGGACGTGCTGGAATTTCTGCGCCAACCACTAGAAGATGGACACGTTACCATCTCCCGTACCCGTCAATCTGTCTCCTTCCCTGCCCAATTTACCCTCGTCGCTAGTACGAATCCTTGCCCTTGCGGTTACTATGGAGATACGATTCAGGCTTGCACCTGTAATCCCCGTCAACGCGAGAATTATTGGGCGAAGCTGTCTGGCCCGCTGATGGACAGAATCGACCTCCAAGTAGCCGTAAATCGGCTCAAGCCAGAAGAAATTACTAACCAACCCACGGGCGAAAACTCGGCAACAGTCCGCCCCCGTGTCCAAGCAGCACGAGACAGAGCAACCGAGCGATTTTTGTCAGTACCAACTATCGTTTGCAACGCCCAAATGCAAAGTAGAGAACTACGAACCTGGTGCCCATTAGATGATAATAGTCGGCAACTATTAGAAACAGCCATTCGGAAACTAGGACTGTCAGCCAGAGCTAGCGATCGAATCATCAAAGTAGCCAGAACTATCGCCGATCTAGCCAGTACCGACCAAATTGAACCCGCCCATATCGCCGAAGCAATCCAATATCGTACAATCGATCGAATGCAGTAGATTCCCTGCGAGAGTCAGGCTTTAGACTTTAGGGAAAACTATAGACGAAGACAATAGTAAAAAAGATTATGTTTTTACTTTTGCAGGAGGTCTAGTAAATCACTTTAAGCTAAACTAAAACCTACAGCCTACAGCCTAAATTTCCATCCCTAAAGCCTAAA
This sequence comes from Chamaesiphon sp. OTE_78_metabat_374, assembly GCA_031385105.1. Taxonomy (GTDB): domain Bacteria; phylum Cyanobacteriota; class Cyanobacteriia; order Cyanobacteriales; family Chamaesiphonaceae; genus Chamaesiphon. The sequence continues at coordinate 3,666 of JANNBD010000134.1, read as the reverse complement.
GCCCAAAGCCTAAAGCCTAACCCTATGACAAACCAAAACCCCGCATCTTCTCAGCCACTAGATCGAGATTTATTAACCAAGCTCAATGCCCATGCAGATCGATCACTTGATCGATTATTTATTGACATTGATGAATTACTCAGTGGCGACCTTGAAGCCGACCAAAAATCTACCCAGCCAAATCATCCAGTTCTATCTGCCAGCAACTACCAAACAGAATCACAGTCTGATCGAGAATATAATCAAACTTACATTCCCCAATCAGATCGGTTCTCGCCTCAATATACTGCTGAACTAGATCCACCTCAGCCATCAACAGCTAAACCCAAAAAACCAGCTCGGCGCATCCCATTTTGGCTCAAAGCTGTCCTCGGCGTTGGAGTCGGTTCGATCGCAATTGGTAGCGGCATCGTCTGGCTAGTAACCGAGCGCAAAATCGCTGTCCCTCAAAATATCGATACCAGTTGGCTTCCATTCCAATCCAAGCCTCAAGTTTCACCCGAAGATGCCAAATTCGCTGACTACATGCGAAAATCGATCTCCAAAATTGAGTCCGCTAAGATTGCGACTACCGCGCCAATCGAACTCCCCGCCAGTTCAGTCAATCCAGCCACTGCCCCTGCACCCGCCCAGTTTAATCCTGCAATTGCCACAGTACCAATCGCTACTAAACCAGTTGCAACCGAAAAAACTGCTGCTCTGGTCAAAACAATCAAAAATAGCAAATATCCCACAGCAATCTTTCAAATTGACAAGAAAGATCAAATTATCAAAATCGGTCAAAAAATTGGCACCACTAATTGGTCTCTAGAAAATGTTTCCAAGAGCGAAGTAACCGTCAAAAGAAAAGGTGGCGAAATTAGATCGATCAAAATTGGTCAGAAATTTTAAGTTTAGGCTTTAGGCTTCTAGGCTCTAGGCGTTAGTCTTTCAATACGTCAAAGCTAGTTTTAGGCGAGAACCCTTAGGGTGGGCAGTGCCCACCCTACTAGCAACTCTAGCCCCTACTCTCTACCCTCTACTCTCCACCCCCTAACTTATGGCTTTACTAGAAGACATGAAGCGGTTTCTAGAAAGTCAGATTGATGACTTTCTGAGTAAGAATCCGCACCTCGAATTGCAGGTAATTGAACAACAGCTAGCTGAACAGGAAAGTGACACTTTGCAGCTTATTGTAGATTTGCAAACCCATGAGAAAAAAGTCGAGCAAGAAATCCTCAGTACTGCTCAAGAGATCAAGAGTTGGTTCGATCGAGTCCAGAAAGCAACCGCTGCTGGACGCGCCGATCTAGCTTCAGCCGCTCAAGAGCGCGTCAATGCACTGCTGCCCCAAGGAAACCAACTCTGGGGTAAAATGAAAGGGCTAAAAGAGCGGAAAGCAAAAGCGACAGAGCTACTGCAAACTATCAAAAGTCGGCGGATCGAAGTCAAAACTAAATCTGCTGCTGCTCAAGCGGCTCAAGCGCAGGCCACCGCAAATAGTAGTAGCTGGGGATCTGTAAACAATTATACTCAAGACAGTAATTCGGCTGACCCATTAGATGCTCAGTTTCGGCGATGGGAAGCCGATGAAGAACTTGAATCTCTCAAGCGCAACTTAGGTAAATAAGCTGATTATTAAATTAATCTTTAAATTTAGGTGCTGTAGTCTGCTAGAATTACCAATGGAAGCTAGCTGCACCACCTCAATTAACCATCGTGGCTTACCCCGATCTGCGCTAACTTGCTCAGGACTTGAAGACCAAAGAGCAAGATTAGAGGTCGATGGACACTATCTAAGAGAAGTTATGCTAAAAACCCCCATTTTGAAAAAGTCTCATATCAGTGATGCAATCTCTGGTATCGTCACGATCGTCGGAATCGACATTTTAGTGATTTTCATTGCTTTGTGTCTGAACGTCTTTTCACCAATGTTCATGACGGTGGTGTTTTCAATTGGATTAGTTCAGTTAATTTATCTGCTCCCCTTACTCCGTTGGTCAGTTAAACGCAGAGTAAAAGGATTTAGCAAGGGCTTATTATTTGGCGCAATTGCGATCGCCACTATCAATTTTGGCTGCTTTCTGGTCACGTTTAGATTCTTCAGCAGCGGTGCAAGATAGAATCTTAATTGAGAATTGAGAATTTACAGGGGCGCATCTAGATACCTGTAGGGTGGGCACTCTCTTGACGCGCTGACATACGGGAGGGAACCTCCCGATATCGCGTCGCTGCCCACCAGCTATAAGCTCCGATTAGTTAAAAGCAATCTTCAGATATTCAGCTTCAGTGATTAAATCTGTAGGATTCGGGACTCGATCGGGAAATAGAATACCATCAAGATGATCGAGTTCGTGCTGAAAAATTCGGGCTACAAATCCGGTGAGTTCCTGTTGAACCAGATCTCCAGATTGGGTGAGGTATCTAACTTTGATTGTGCGATCGCGCAACACCAATCCGCGCACTCCAGGCACGCTTAGGCAACCTTCCCAGCCCGAAACTAGCTCTCCAGATCGATCGATAATTTCGGGATTAATCATGGGGGTGGGTTCCATCGTCGGTGCATAAGGATAGCGCGGACTTGGACGAGAAGCGACGATGAATAAGCGAATAGATTTGGCTACTTGCGGGGCAGCAATTCCCACCCCATTAGCTTCATTAGCAGTCACAATTAGATCGGCAATTAGACTATCGATTTGTGGATCTGGGAGATCGATCGAATCCGATTTATGACGTAAAATTGGACTACCGATTTCCGAGATCTGGAGAATTTTACTCATAGATAAGTCACTGAATCCTAAATGGTGGGCCGCGACGCGATATCGGGAGGTTCCCTCCCGTATGTCAGCGCGTCAAGAGAGTGCCCACCCTACGAAACTCCAAACGCCAAACGCCAAACTCTATCTACTAGTCATGAACAATTTTGACCGACAACATCTTGTCGTTACCTTTAATTGCATTGATCACAGCCATATCTTCGGATTGACCAAAAACAGTATGTACGCCGTCTAAATGAGACTGAGGCGAGTGGCAGATAAAAAATTGACTACCGCCAGTATTTTTGCCTGCATGTGCCATTGAGAGGGTTCCAGCCTTGTGGAGATTGGAATTGATTTCACAGTTGATTTTGTAACCTGGACCGCCAGTGCCTGTACCTTGAGGACAACCGCCTTGAATCATGAAGTTAGGAATGACGCGATGGAAAGTCAGCCCATCATAGAAACCTTTTTCTGCCAAATCGACAAAGTTCTTAACTGTGTTGGGAGCGTCAGCATCAAAAAATTGGATATTGATAGTTCCTTTGTCGGTTTCGATAATTGCACGAGTCATAGTCAGCAGGATTAAATGATTGTTTGTACCATTTTAGCGCAGTTTCCAATTGAGTTATCCTAAAATCCAACGCCTAGAGTATAGCCTCTATTTACCTGTACAATGGACAGTTGAGAAAGAGTCAGTGAGGTGGTTGCGAGTTCACTCGTTGAATTCGAGGAAAGTCCGGGCTTCCGAAAGACTAAACTTGCTGGGTAATCCCCAGTGCGTGCGAGCGTGAGGATAGTGCCACAGAAAAATACCGCCGATCTTCGTGGATAGTGAATAGTGGATCGTGGATCGTGAATAGTAATTTCTCACGATCCACGATACACTGTCCACTATCCACGAATATCGGCGGTATTTTTCTGTGGCACG
>JANNBD010000093.1:0-3697 GCA_031385105.1 Chamaesiphon sp. OTE_78_metabat_374 | reverse complement strand
CAGGGCATAATTAAATTAATTGAGAATTGAGAATTGCGGATGCATTTACCGCACGGGTTCCCCGTCGGTAAAAATGCACCAATCAGAGAATTGGGTTTTTAGGGTGGGGATTTCAACCCTTGCTTCTCGTTAAATCAGTGAGAAATTAAGTCCCCTATTCACTATTCACTATCCACTATCCACTATCCACCATTCACTGAAATGTCTAATTCGATCGTTGAAATCCTCTCGGCTGATGAAATTCGGCGCATGATCGTTAGAATAGCTTCAGAGATTAATGAATGCTGTCAAGATTTGTCCCAGGTAGTGCTGGTAGGCATTCAAACCAAAGGTGTTCCCCTCGCTCATCGACTGGCAAAACAGATTGAAATATTAGAAGGAATCAAAGTCCCTGTCGCTACTCTTGATATTACCTTCTATCGTGACGATCTGGATTCGATCGCAGTCCGAACGCCAGCGAAAACCGATATTCCGGTAGACTTGAATGGTAAAACGGTGATCCTAGTAGATGATGTAATTTATGAAGGTCGAACGATTCGGGCAGCACTCAATGCTGTGAATGAATATGGCCGCCCCAAGCAGATATTATTAGCTGTATCGATCGATCGTGGTCATCGTCAAGTCCCAATTCATCCCGATTTTGTCGGCAAAAAGCTTCCTACATCTCGCGAGGAAAAGGTGAAGGTTTATTTTCAAGAATCCGACGGGCGAGATGCGGTGGAATTGACTCGCGCCGCGACTAAATCTTAACTAGAACCACCTGGGGATGAATCCCCAGGCTACCAAATTAAAGTCCACTGAAGTGGACTGAAGAATCTGGCAGTCCACTTCAGTGGACTTAACTTGATAGCCCGCACTTTAGTTGCTGGCGGGTGCTGACATTAACTAGTGGATGGTTAGTGAACCATCATCGTAATCAAACCTTGTTGCCCAACTAAAACTTCCCGAATCAAACTGATAATTGCCACCCAAACAATCGGCGTAATATCTACACCACCAATTGGGGGAATGATCTTGCGAGAAGGAGCGAGAAACGGCTCTGTCGGAGCAATAACGAGGCTAAATGGTAATTTTTGACTCTCCACCTGGGGATACCAAGTGAGGACGATCCGAAATATGAATAAGAATGTCATCACCACCAGAATTGTGGTGACACCGATATTGAGTAGTTGAATATTATTAGCAGTCATTTTTTAGGATTGGGAGGTGGGAGTTGGAAACGCACTCTCCACTCCCCCTTATTTTAAGCAAAAACTCGATGTTGGAGGGAAGGCATTTGAGCACGGGCGCGAGCGAGTCGGGTGGGGCTGATTTCGGCAATCGCAACTCCAGGTAGATCACCAGCATCTGCTAGAATGACTCCCCAAGGACCAATAATCATCGCATGTCCGTGAGTTTGACGCATGGCATAGTGAGTGCCAGTCTGAGCAGGTGCAATCACATAACAGGTATTTTCGATCGCGCGAGCCTGCAATAAAACTTGCCAGTGGTCTTTGCCAGTATAAGCGGTAAATGCAGCAGGGACGAGCAGTACATCTGCACCCAGTTTAGAGAGATGTCGGTACAGTTCTGGAAACCGGACATCATAACAAACCGATAATCCAATTCCACCCAGATCGGGAGAATGATACACTTCAGGTAGTTTCAATCCAGCCATCACTGTCTTCGATTCTCGATAAGTATTGCCATCGGGGAGATCGACATCGAATAAGTGTGCCTTTTCGTATCTACACAATTCTTCTCCGTTGGGGCCGACCAAGAGTGCGGTATTATACACCTTACCTTCTGTGCCCACTGGCACGGGAAACCCGCCACCGATGAGAGTTACTTGAAATTTTTGGGCAGTTGTTTTAAGAAATTTCTCAGTCTGAGTCGCGATCGAGCTAGCTTGAGTCAGCTTATCTTCTTCTGTGCCCAAAAAAGCAAAGTTCTCTGGCAAACTGATAAGTTCAGCCCCTCTACGAACCGCTAATTCGATTAATTCTTCTGCCTGAGCTAGATTTTTCGCTAGATCTGGTAGGCTAGTCATCTGAATAGCAGCAGCAAGGTAAGATTTCATGGTCGTGGCAAGTAGTGGTGAGGGAATAGATGGGCATTTTGACTAGCCATTTGTGACTAGCCATGAGTTCTAGATGACTTTTGCAAATTTTAGTCCAAAGAACAAGCCCATCGCAATTCCAAACATGATCCCGATAAATCCTAAATACGTGATTGCGCCAGACATGATTTATACTCCGCATTAACTGTTCAAATACCATTAAATCACTTTTTGGTGGATGGTGAATGGTGGATGGTGGATGGCGAATAGTTGATAGTAATTAGGTTTGATTCGAGTTCCCAAGTCCCCCAGTCTCCAAATCCCCAAGTCCCCCAGTCGCCAAGTCCCCCCCTAACTATGCAATCAATCAAAGTCGCACTCACTGCAAACCCATACGAAATATCGATCGAATCTGGAAACCTAGAGCGATTGGGCGAGAAATGTCGCGCGCTCTCTTTGGGGAATAAAATCATGGTGGTGTCCAACCCTACTGTGTTTGGACACTATGGCAAGCTGGCGATTGCGGCACTTAGAGCCGCCCAGTTTGAAGTGTCTTATTGTGAGTTGCCAGATGGTGAGCGATACAAGACACTGGAATCGATCTCTACAATTTATGATGCTGCGCTGGAGCATGGGCTAGAACGCTCCTCAACCTTGGTTGCGTTGGGTGGTGGGGTGATTGGAGATATGACGGGTTTTGCTGCTGCTACCTGGCTGCGGGGGATTAATGTGGTTCAGGTACCAACGACTTTGCTGGCGATGGTGGACTCTTCGATTGGTGGTAAAACTGGAGTCAATCATCCGCATGGTAAAAATTTGATTGGTGCTTTTCACCAGCCCCGCTTGGTGTTGACGGATCCTGATGTATTGGCTACGCTACCTGCGCGGGAATTTCGGGCAGGGATGGCAGAGGTGATTAAATATGCGATTATTGGAGATAATGAGTTATTTGATCAGCTCGAATGTGCCAATGGGCTGAAGCAAAGTCAGGTAGATTCAGAACTACTAGACACTATTTTAACGCGCTCTGCCAGTGCTAAGGCGGATGTGGTGAGTAAAGACGAGCACGAATTAATTGGACTGCGGGCGACGCTCAATTACGGACACACGATCGGTCATGCGATCGAAAGTGTGACAAAATATTTAGTAGTAAATCATGGCGAAGGTGTGGCACTGGGGATGGTAGCAGCAGGACAACTGGCTGTACATCTGGATTTGTGGACAGCACAAGCGGCTAAACGTCAGGATGCCGTAATTAGTAAAGCAGATTTATCGATCGAATTACCCTCAGCCATCGATTTAGGCGAGATTATCAAAACGCTGAAATCTGATAAAATAGTTAATGCAGGGAAATGTATATTTATTCTTCCCACCAGAATTGGCGCAACAAAAACAGTCGGCTATGAGGTATCAAATACCACCAGCGATCTCGTTTCGGATCCGCTAATCAAGCAAGTTTTAACCGCTATGTTGCCGATTCCAACTACTTAGATTCCAGGTATTCTGATTGGAACTAGGTTAATTCGTCGCTATCCCAGGTTTCTCTAACCGAATCCTAGCCACCATCTACCGATCTTCCCCATCTTGAACTACCTCACTCGCCTCACCAATTTATCGGCACAGATTCCCGACAGTCTGAGATCCTCCTGGCGGTGGCTA
>JANNBD010000091.1:0-2412 GCA_031385105.1 Chamaesiphon sp. OTE_78_metabat_374 | reverse complement strand
CTATTGTATCTTAGCTGGCGATCGGTGTCAAGACTTTTTAGGAAATTTGTACTAACTTTTAACTGAAGCCGAGGGATATGACTGTCTCAAAATCACCTGCAACTCATTCATCAGAGATCGACTTCACCGATCCTCAGTATTACATCAGTCGGGAATTGACATGGTTAGAATTCAATGCTCGCGTGCTTAATGAAGCGATGGATGAGCGGACACCATTACTCGAACGGCTAAAATTCATGGGGATTTTTAGCTCGAATCTAGATGAATTTTTTATGGTGAGAATTGCCGCCATCAAAGAGCAAATCGAGGCAAAAGTCACCAAGCGAACTCCAGATGGACGCACGCCGACAGAGCAATTAACCATCGCGAGAGATCGGGTTCAACAGCTAATTACAAAACAGCATCATCATTTTGAGACAGTGCTTCGCCCCGCGACAATTGCTCAAGGAATTTACCTGCTCGATTACTTTGATTTGAACCAAGAGCAATGCAATTACTTGCAAACCTATTTTGAAGAACAAATATTTCCCGTTCTAACTCCTCTAGCCGTCGATCCTGGGCATCCATTTCCTTATATTTCTAATCTCAGTTTAAATCTCGCTGTAGTAATCAAACATCCTGATACAGGCGAAGAATTATTTGCCAGAGTTAAGGTGCCAAAAGTTTTACCGCGCTTTATTGTTTTACCCACAGATCGACAGATAATTGATGCAGCTAATCCACTTCATTCTCGTCCAGAACGATCCCAAATTTGGACGGGGATTCCGCTTGAACAATTAATCGCCCACAATTTGGAATCCCTATTTCCAGGGATGAATATCCAAGATTGCTACACCTTCCGAGTTACTCGAAATGCCGATATCAGCGTCGAGGAAGATGATGCTGATGATTTACTCCTGGCGATCGAAGATGGACTGCGGAAGCGGCGAAAAGGTGGCTCTCCGGTGAGAGTAGAGGTAGACTCAGCGATGCCAAATCAGATTCGGCAGATGCTGCAAGAGGAGCTAGAAGTTAGCGCGGCAGATTTGTATGAAGTGACTGGAATGTTGGGCTTAGGCGATGTGATCTCTTTTTTATCGCTACCTGTAGCCCAATTAAAAGATCCACCTTGGAATGCAGTTATTCCACCATCTTTACGCAGGTTAAAAACAACTGAAGATGGTGGTAACTTTTTCAACCTAATTGCCAAGCAAGACATCTTAGTTCATCATCCATACCAGTCATTTGCAGATACAGTCGAGCGGTTTATTAGCTGTGCAGCCACCGACTCAAAAGTACTTGCTATTAAAATGACCCTCTATCGGACAACTGGAGATTCAAACATTCTCAAAGCTTTGATTAACGCTGCTGAAAATGGTAAGCAAGTCTCAGTATTAATTGAACTTAAAGCTCGATTTGATGAGCAGAATAATATTAATTTAGCGCGGATGTTAGAGCAGTCTGGTGTTCACGTTGTTTATGGATTAGCTGGACTCAAAACACATACAAAAGTGGTATTAGTCGTTCGCAGAGAAGATGATAAAATTCGGCGATATGTGCATATTGGTACAGGCAATTACAATGCCAAAACTTCTAAGCTATACACTGATGTTGGTTTATTTAGTTGTCGCCCCGAACTAGGTGCAGATCTGACCGATTTGTTCAACTATCTAACTGGCTATTCCCTCCAACGTTCTTACCGAAAACTAATTGTATCTCCAGTCAATTCTCGCGAATCATTTGAGAAATTAATCCAACAAGAAATCGATCATTGCAAAGCAGGTAAAACTGGTCGAATCGTCGCTAAAATGAACGCGCTGGTAGATACAAATATGATCGCTAATCTCTATCGAGCATCTCAGGCTGGGGTATCGATCGATCTAATCATTCGTGGCATGTGCTGTCTCCGTCCAGGTGTTCCAGGCGTGAGTGAAAATATCCGCGTGATTAGTATCATTGGGCGGTTTCTAGAGCATTCGCGAATCTATTATTTCCACAACAGTGGCGATACCAAAATCTTTATCGGCAGTGCTGATTGGATGACTAGAAATCTCGACAGACGGGTGGAAGTAATTACCCCGATTGAGGATCATGAAATCTCTAACGATCTCCAAGAAATATTGGGGATTATGTTAGCTGATAATCGCCAAGCTTGGGACATGCAATCCGATGGCAGTTACATTCAGCGTCGTCCTCAATTTGGTTCTGAGGATCAGAGTACGCAGCAGATATTAATGGATATGGCGGTTAATTGAGAATTGAGAATTGCGGATGCGCGTTCGTCGGGTTCCCCGTAAGCGCAGGGCGCAGGCTCCGCCAACGCGTAGCGTCTCCCCTGGAGACGGTTTAGCGGCGTTTTTATTCTCCTGGGGGAGAGGCTCCGCCAACGGGGGTTCCCCCCGAATAAGAAAACGACAAGACAGCGGCTCACCT
>JANNBD010000077.1:0-4166 GCA_031385105.1 Chamaesiphon sp. OTE_78_metabat_374 | reverse complement strand
CTACACTTAAAAAAATTAAATTAGCGGTTTGAATCTATAAATGCAATATAGCTCAATTTACTAGCTCAAAACATCAGCCATTTGATGGAACTTGTATCTAAAGGCGATTTCAAAGTGAAAGTGAATATTAATCTGGCTTTGAAGCAAATGAGTTGTTGTCATGCAGCAATCTCGATCGCCATTTGGCTTAGTTTTTCTAGTCGAACCCAGTTCTAGCCGAACAATTTACAAGATATTTAGCTGAGTAGATACAAAGCAGAGAGAGGGAAGCAGGGAGAAATAAGTCGTAATTATTGGATTGTTTCTCCCAGTCTCCCAGTCTCCCCATCTCCCCATCTCCCACGCTCCATCACGCTGACTCTGGCTTCGGCACCGAGGTTGGGTGAATCAAGATTTCGGCAGTCGATCGTTTTTCGACCATCTCGCGGGTGATCGTACAGCGGGTTAAATCTTTGCGTGAGGGCAGCTCGTACATCACATCGAGCATTAGCTCCTCAACGATGCCGCGCAAGGCTCTGGCTCCAGTTTTGCGGCGGTGGGCTTCTTTGGCGATGGCGCGAATTGCGTCGGGGTGGAAGTCGAGGGCAACGTTGTCCATCAGCAATAGTTGCTCGTATTGCTTAACGAGGGCACTACGGGGTTCGGTTAGGATCGAGACGAGGGCATTCTCATCTAGTGATTTGAGCGTGGCGATTACTGGAACGCGACCGATGAATTCAGGTATCAATCCATACTTGACTAGATCTTCTGGTTCTAAGTGCTTCATCATATCCGCTGTGCGCTGTTCGCGGTTGATGGTTTCGCCTTGCTGGATGAAGCCCATCGACTTTTTGCCCAGCCGTTGCTCGATTACTTTTTCTAGTCCGACAAACGCGCCACCACAGATAAACATGATATTGCTAGTATCAATCTGGATGCAATCTTGATAGGGGTGCTTTCTGCCACCTTGAGGTGGGACGCTGGCAATTGTGCCTTCGAGCATTTTCAGGAGTGCCTGCTGGACACCTTCGCCAGAAACATCGCGGGTAATGGAGGGGTTCTCACTTTTGCGGGCAATTTTATCGATTTCGTCGATGTAGATGATGCCGCGCTGGGCTTCTTCGACATCCATATCGGCGACTTGAAGTAGTCGTAGCAGGATATTCTCGACATCTTCGCCAACATATCCGGCTTCGGTAAGGGTAGTCGCATCAGCAACTGCAAACGGCACATCTAGGACTTTTGCCAGGGTTTGGGCGAGCATGGTTTTACCACAACCAGTCGGCCCAATTAGCAAGATATTCGACTTTTGGAGTTCGACACCATCATCGGTAGAATTCGCTTTGTGGACTCCATTCACTCCAGTAGGTGGCTGAGTGGAGTCGGTGGCAGCAGTTTTAGCTTGGGCATAGCTCAAGCGTTTGTAATGGTTGTAAACTGATACAGATAAGACTTTCTTGGCTTCATCTTGACCGATGACTCGATCGTCTAGATATTTCTTTAATTCCCGTGGTTTGGGCATCTGGCTGAGATTCATCGGCACCGCTTCGCGCCGCTTCCGCTGGGGGTCGGGCTTGGTGGGGGGATGACCTGCGGGGCCATTGGGATCTAGTAATTCTTCATCGAGGATCTCGTTACACAGCTCGACACATTCATCGCAAATGTAGACTCCAGGACCAGCAATTAGCTTGCGAACTTGTTCTTGTGACTTGCCACAAAATGAACATTTGAGATGGGAGTCATAGTTTTTGATGGGTGCCATATTAGCGAGGGTGCCTCGTGAAGCAAGGTAGATTGTTAGCGGTTAGTTTTAGCGATGGGCAATTGATTTGCAGTTAGCTCGAGGATATTCTCTCGTTAGCCAAGTGGTGGTTAACTTCACAGCCAACTGCAACTTAATTTAGCCTCTTTCGATCACTCGATCGATTAAGCCGTATGCTTGAGTCTCTGCTGGTGACATCCAAAAATCGCGTTCGGTATCTTCAGCAATTTTCTCGATCGATTGTCCGGTATACTCTGCCAGTAGACCATTGAGATGGTTTTTGAGGTAAAGGATTTCTTTGGCCTGAATTTCGATGTCTACAGCTTGTCCCTGAGCACCGCCGGAGGGCTGGTGAATCATGATCCGGGCATGGGGCAAGGACATCCGCTTACCCTTGGTGCCACTGGCAAGTAAAAACGCGCCCATACTCGCAGCGACACCATAACAGATCGTTACAACATCGGGACGAATTTGCTGCATGGTATCATAAATAGCCATCCCTGCGGTGATCGATCCACCTGGTGAATTAATGTATAGCTGAATATCTTTTTCAGGATCTTCTGCTTCTAAAAACAGCATTTGGGCGACTAATGTATCAGCAACTTTATCATCAACACCAGTACCCAAGAAAATAATCCGCTCACGCCATAATCGCGAGTAGATATCGAACGAACTTTCGCCGACTCCAGATTGTTCTACCACCATCGGAACCACATTGGCACCTGCGTAGATTCCGCTCTGGCTGTAACTAGTAACCGAACCGTAAGGAGAATTAGATCCAATCATGATGGTGAGTATTGTAAGTGAAAATCAAGCTTGTTTCGATCGGTAAAATTTACCTATCCAATCGAATTATATCAATACTGTCAGGCATGTGGCGCGAATAGTAGATAGCTAAGATGAGGAAAACCTCACCCTGAGCACTCAAGCTATCCACTAAACCACTGTCTTGAAAAGGTGCTCTACTTGGGGAAACCCCAAGACCGCACTTTTCGCTAAACTACTAAATCACTATTCTGCCACTGCTTCTGCTAAGATATCAATCGCTTCGGCTTCACCTGCTTCTTCCTCATCATCAGCAGGTTTCAACGAACCTTCAGGTACCAACTCTACTTTGGCGTTGTCTTTGAGCCATGCTAAGGTTTGCTCTTTTTGGAGATCCTCGGTGATGTAGGCACGCAAGCGATTTTCATCGATATCCTGACCAGCTAATTGGGGCAGAATTTCGGACATTTTGGCAACAATCGCTTCATCAGTAACGACGATACCTTGTTTTTCAGCAATTTCGACGATCGATAGTTGCTGTTTGAGATTATTGACAGCATCGACGCGACAATTCTCTTTCATCTTGGGAATTGTTTCACGGGTGAACAGTTTGTTGACATCCATTCCGTACTGACTAAATTGATTAGCCATTTGGTTGAGAATATTCATTGTCTCCCGTTCGATCATTGTTTCCGGTAGATCTACCTCGGCGAGATCGATTAAGGCTGCTTCGATCGCCGTGATGATATTCTGGTCTGTAGATTTCTGCGCTTGCTCTTGGAACCGAGTTTCGATCGATGTTTGGTACTCAGCCAGGGTATCAAAATCGCTAGCTTCCTTAGCAAAATCGTCGTCTAAGGCAGGTAATTCCTTCGCTTTGAGATCTTTGAGGACAACATGGAAAATCGCAGCTTGAGCAGCTAAATCTTCACGAGCGTAATCAGCGGGGAAGGTGACATTGACATTGCGAGTTTCGCCGATGCTCATCCCGACGATGCCATTGACGAGATCGGTGATAAATTTGCCTTCGGAGAGTTCGATATCAAAGTCATCAGCTTGAGCACCGCTAATTTCGGTACCATCTGCCAATTTACCGTTGTAGTCAACTACAGCAATATCATCAAGTTGGGCAGCTCTACCCACAACTGGAATAATTGTCGCTTTTTCGTCCCGTTGTTTCTCGATAAAATCGGCAACTTGAGCGGCATCGTAAACGATTTCTTCAGCTTTGACAGCCAATCCGGTATAGGTACCGAGGGTTACTGATGGCGGTACATCGACAGTGGCATTAAAAGTCAAAGGTTGTCCAGGGGCAAAACTGACGAGTAAATCATCAAAACTAGATGAAATTTGGTAGTTACCAATGGCGGGAACCGATTCCTGTTTAATTGCATCGTTAATCGCTGGTTCCAGCAAAGCTTCGAGTGCCATTGCTTTGATCTGCGCTTGTCCCATCCGTTGTAAGATTACTTGCCGAGGGATTTTTCCCTTGCGGAACCCAGGAATATTGGCACTGGTAGTCAGTTTTTTGATTGCCTGTTCGTAATATTTAGTCGTTTGGTCTCCGCCAACTTCAATCTGTAAACCAATCCGGCTTTGTTCGAGTTTTTCCTGGGTAACTTTCATGATATGTATATCTAACAACAGTCAATGACAATAT
>JANNBD010000062.1:0-24868 GCA_031385105.1 Chamaesiphon sp. OTE_78_metabat_374 | reverse complement strand
CAATTGTGGGTAAATTGATACCGATCGAATCCACTCCCCTGAGCCTTGAACTGCACATCTGACTCCAAACAAATCCGAATATGCTCCGCTTTCCGTTGAACTGTAGACATAGAAATTAGGGGTTTAGGGGTTAGGCTTTAGGCTTTAGGTTTCAGGCTTTAAGTGTTAATAGAACACTATTCACTATTCACTATCCACTATCCACTATCCACCGTTCATTAATGCTAGAACCCCCTGTAAATAGTATCAAACTGTCACAAACAGCCAAAGATCAGCTCACAAAATTAAAACGATCGACTAAAATCGAGCAGTGGAATATTCTCTGTCGCTGGGCATTTTTTCGATCTCTAGCCGAAACCGCACCTCCTTCGATCATCCCGATTCCTGCTGATAGTAATCTCGAACTGACGTGGAAAGTATTTGGCGGTGAATTCGCAGATATCTCAGTGCTAGCACTAAAACAACGGTGTTATCAAGATGGTTTAGAAATTACTCCAGAAATTTTGTCCCAGCAATTTCGACTCCATCTCCATCGCGGTATCGGGTATCTAGCTGGCGATACCAATCTGCGAAAAATTGAAGATTTAGTTGGACTGGCAAAGATTTCCTAGAAAATAAGCCTTTGATTCACCCAGAAGTCCAATTAACGCCCAATCCAGGTAAATCACCTGGAACTAGCCTCCCGTCGATTAATTGAGCACCCGCAAACGGATCATCAATCAAATTTAGATGACTATCTAGATCTAAGTAATCTGCCAGGGGGGACAGTTGCGCGGCGGCAGTATTTGCCAGTACGGTATCGGAATAGCAACCAAACATTACCTGTAAACCATGAGCGCGGGCAGTGTTGATCGATCGAATCGCCTCTGTCAAGCCCCCAGCCTTCATGAGCTTGATATTAATCCCATCGACTTTTCCAGCTAAGTCTGGAATATCCTTGCTGGTAAAGAAGCTTTCATCTGCAAAGATTGGTAATGGCGACTGCTGTTTTAGATCTGCGAGTTGCGCCTCATTTCCCCGCGCTAATGGTTGCTCCAGATATTCCACTCCCAGATCAGCCAGCCACTGACTCATCGAAATTGCATCTGCTAAATTCCAACCGCCGTTAGCATCAACAGTTAATTTTGCACCAGGCATTTCAGCTTTCACTGCCAACATCATCGCGCGATCGGCACCAATTCCCAAGGGATTGCCGAGTTTTATTTTTAAAAACCGTGCCTCAAAGACTTCCAGCCATCCCCGAATTCTCGCTCTCGCACCCTCAGGTGTACTAATCCCCACCGTCACCGAAATCGGTACGATCTTGTCTCGCTCCAACCCCCACAATTTCCACAGTGGTAAGTTCACACTTTTACCCAACCAATCGTACAGTGCCAGATCGATCGCCGCAATCGCCGCCGATGGTAATTGATGCTCGATCATCAAACTCTCGATCGATTGACGTTGCAGCGGATGATGAGCTGCCAAATGGGGGATAAATGCCTGTAGAGCCGTGTTAATCCGATCGAATGATTGAGATTGACTCCCGATCGAAAATGGCACCGCCTCGCCCCATCCAGTCAGATGATCAGCCGTAATACCTACCGCCAAGTTCTGATTTTGACTACTAGTTCCACGGGCAATCGTCAATGCAAATCGCTTGTTGACAGTATAAGGACGAAGTTCGATTTCCATAAATGAGCTAAAGTCGGCGTAAACAATTTAGTATTACCGATCTCCTTTACTATGCCCAATTCCCAACCATTTATTTTACTCCCCAGTCCCCCCTCACCCATCACCTTTCTGATAGTGACGGCAATCCTGACACAATCCATCTGGATTGATCGCACAGCGGATGTAGGGCGATCTAGCATTGTAGGTACAACTGAGATCGCCGATGACAATGCCGATCCCTTCAACGTATTGCTCCTCAGGATCTTTGCTAATGCGTTTGTGAAATCTGCGATCGAAACTAACTTCGGTTGCGACTTGCCGCTGATTCCGCACACGAAAACGCTGATAATAGCTCAACCGTGAACAAATCAGCAGGATTATAATGCTAACGACAATGATAACTATTAGGGTATGGAGCACTCATCGCACCTCAAATGATAGTTATCATGATAACCTGCTAATTTAGATTGAAAGCAACACTTTCACTAAAAATTTATCATCAATAAAAGGTCGATGGTTAGCTTGTTTGTGCTTACGGATGATTAGTCATTTTCATTATTGTTAAAAGATCCGCTTTTTGTCGCAAAGATCCGCTCGATCGCCGCTTCAACAATTTTATCTGGTGTCGATGCTCCAGACGTAACGCCAACCACGATTTTGCCTGCTGGCAACCAATCTTTAGTAATTTCCAGCTCTTTAGATAGGGGTTTGTGTTCAATTTTATTGTCAGCCAAAATACGGATATCGCTATCAATATGATACGAAGGAATTTTATAATCGATCGAGATTTCTTGCAGATGGGTAGTATTAGATGAGTTGTAGCCACCGATCACAACCATCAGATCGAGTGGTTGTTCGACTAGCTCGAACATCGCATCTTGACGCTCTTGGGTAGCATCACAGATCGTGTTAAAACTTTGAAAATGCTCGTTTAGTTCGGCAGTGCTATATTTTTTCATCATCGTCCGCTCAAACAGTTTGCCGATTGCTTCGGTTTCGGTTTTGAGCATAGTCGTCTGATTAGCAATGCCAACTTTTTCGAGATCGAGATCTGGATCGAATCCAGCAGAGTAAGCTTTACTAAATTTAGCCAGAAATTCAGTCCTGCGGGCTAATTTTTCGGCTGGAGTACCAGCCTCATTGAGGATATATTCGGCAACGTAGGTTGCTTCTGCCAGATTCAGCACGACCAAATATTTATCAGCAAAAGAACTAGTAGCGACAGTTTCTTCGTGCTTGTATTGACCATGAATAATCGAAGTATAGTCTTTTTTCTTATGCTTCTCGATCGTATTCCAAACCTTAGAAACCCAGGGGCAAGTCGTATCAACGATCGTACAGCCCTTATCATTTAGTAGCTGCATTTCCTGCACGCTGGCACCAAAAGCAGGCAAAATTACCACGTCACCGCGATCGATAATGTCAAAATTCTTGACCCCATTTTCGATCTCAATAAACTTGACATTCATTTCCCGCAGTCGTTGATTGACAGAAGGATTGTGAATGATTTCATTGGTGATCCAAATCTGCTGCGTCGGGAAATGTTGGCGCGTCTCATAAGCAATGGCTACCGCTCTTTCTACTCCCCAACAAAAGCCAAATGACTGAGCTAATCGAATCGTAACGTCACCACGAGTCAAAGTGTAATTGCGATCGCGTATTTCTTGGATCAGATTGCTTTGATACTCCGACTCTAGCACCACAGCAACTTCATCTTGATGCCCAAATCCTTTGCGGTGATAGTTTTCAGAGTGGTTGAGCGATCGTTTAAAGGCTTTGGTATCCATGAGGGCGCGGCTGGTGGCTGATTAGTAGCATTATATCGAATCCGCAGATGAGAAATCCGAGCAAATTGAGCTGATATTTTCAGCAGTTGGGAAGATACTGCCAACCAGTCTTCCCAACTATCGGCACATTAGATGATGGTGCCGTTGGGAATAGTCGCATTTTTGAGCACAACGACAATTCCACTGCGGATATAGTAGCCCAGATCTTCGCACTGCGCTTCTTGGACGTTTTCCTTATTGATAATCATCACATCCGAACCGATCCGAGCATTTTTATCAATGATGGCGCGACGAATCGTGGAGTTGGCACCGATACCCATTGGGATCCCACCAGTTTCGGATTGAGTTTTGCGCTCTGGTGCGGGTTCGTAGAAGTCCGAACCCATCAGCAGGGAATCTTCGATCGTGCAGCCTTCCATAATGCGCGATCGAACACCCAATACTGAGTGATGAATCCGACACTTCTTAATAATACAACCTTCACCAATCATTGACTCAGTGACTTGAGCATCTAATAATTTGGTCGGTGGGAGATGACGAGAACGAGTATAAATCGGTGCGTTTTCGTCGTAGAAACTAAATGGCGGCGTTGGTTGTTGTGTCAGCGCAAGGTTGGCATCATAGAAAGATTCGATCGTTCCAATGTCTTCCCAGTAGCCATCAAATAGGTATGCTTGAATGTTGTGAGTAGCTGAAGCACCAGGAATGATTTCCTTACCAAAATCAGTTTGCTCCAGGGATTTTTTGAGTAAGTCTACCAATACTTGCTTTTTAAAGACGTAAATCCCCATCGAGGCAATATAAGGCTTCTCAGCGGCTTGCTCGGCGTTAAGACCCAATTTAGTGGTATCTACGCGCATACTTTGGAGTTCGGCACCTTTAGGCTTTTCGCTAAATTCAACCACCCGTCCCGATGGATCGATCTTCATCAGCCCAAATTCAGACGCATTTTTCTCACTAATTGGGACAACAGATAGGGTAATATCTGCATTAGTTTCACGGTGACGCTCGACGAATAACCGATAATCCATCCGATAGAGATGATCGCCAGAGAGGATCACGACTTCATCAACATCCCAATCCTCAATGATGGAGAGATATTGACGCACAGCATCAGCCGTACCCTGGAACCAATCAGGACTATCTTTGGTTTGTTGCGCTGCTAGCACCTCGACAAATCCATCACTAAATCCCGAAAAATTGTAAGCGCGGGAAAGGTGGCGATTCAGCGAAGCCGAGTTGAACTGAGTCAGGACATAGATTTTGTAAATCTCTGAGTTGATACAGTTGCTGACAGGGATGTCAATCAGCCGATATTTACCAGCGAGCGGAACAGCGGGTTTTGCCCGTAATTTAGTCAGTGGATACAACCTGGTACCTGCACCACCACCGAGAATAATCGATAAAACTTTTTTCACAATAACCTCTTAAAAATAGCGATCTCGCACGGATCGTTGGCGGTAGCGGAGCGTTTGCCCTGCAATAGCCTACCGTAGGTAATCGAGTTGCTGGGGGTTTAGATGGTATCTGCACCATTACCGCTCTAGCAATATCGATCTAGACAACCTCTATCATCTGATAACTTGGGGACATTAGGGTCAGTTCGATCGGTATTTTTTGCTACGTTGTGGCTAGATCTCCGAGTTCGTCTAGCATCCCCATTGAAGAGGACAAGACTAACCTCCCCGATGGACAATCGACCAGACCTAAATTTCAAGTAGGGTGGGCAGTGCCCACAGACCACTATTGATTTAATAAGATGACTATTTGGAGTGATGATGATCGATCACCCATTACACGCTTTTCGATCGATTGGTGTAGAGAATATGCGTTCGCGGAGCGTACCGTAGGTAATCGAATCAAACAGTTCAAATTCCTTTTGCTTCGGCTATGTATGGTTTGTGGGCAGTGCCCACCCTACATTTCTTTGCAACCTGAGTCACGAGTTCGATCATTGGCGGTGTCAGCAGTGCCTCGAACCGATCGAGGCTATTCTCAGCTATCCGCATCAATACCCAATTCCTGCAATTTAGCCAATAACTTTTCAGCTCTTTGCTTGGCTCGATCGAGTTCTGCTTTCGCTTGGATTGCTTCTGCCTTGGCTTGGGTTGCTGCTAAGTTTGCCTGAATTTCTTTTTCCTCAGCGCGGAGATATCGATCGCCTCGATCGTCAAACCATGATAATACTTCCTCATTAGATCCAGCGAAAATCTCTGGACAACGCCCGATTCCCAGCCCGATTTCTGGCATCCAAAATGGTTCGCCAATTTGGAGTTGATAACTATCCCCAACCAACTTATAAATCTCCAATGGCTGATGACCATCTCGCCGCCAAAATTCTGGATTGTAAATGACGTAATAAAGCACTCCTAGCTTGGCATAGATCGCTTGCTTGTCATCATATTCACCGCCAGGAGTCCAAGAAACTACTTCCACCGCGAGGATGGGTGCGACATTTTGTTCTTCCCACACCACGTAACTGCGGCGCGATTTATTATTCTTGCGTCGCTCGACTCCTAAACTTAAAAAGCCATCTGGCACGATCGGTACTCGCACATTTTTGCTGGTTGCATGATAGACACCCATATCAACGCCAAAGAACCAATCAGTGCGATCGATCCAAATATTCTTGAGCAGCATCAACAATACATTAGGAATCCAATTTTGATCTTCATTATCCACAGGAATATCGTCAGATTCTAGTAAATCACTGCCAGGAGGTAAATATTGTTGATCGCTATTTAAAGCAATGTCTAGCCGTTGAGTATCTAACATAGGATTGGAGCTAGAGGGCTACCTTCAAATATACTCTGCTTGCTTATCGATCGCCCGCTGATTTACTTCTTAAATAACTTCTGCCGAATCTGCTGGGAGAACTTGTCAAATTCGGGTAATTTTAGCTGAGACAAGATCAAGATAAACACCCCAAACCCAATCCCCCCAGATAGGGCTAATTGGACAATCAAGGTGATCTTATTGCTGTCTGGGATCAACTGCTGCCAACCATAGCTCACGCCCCAGGCAGCCCCGCCAGAGACGGCACTGGCGAGCAAAATCCATACCAATGGCAATAGTCCGCGCCAGGGTAAACCGTTTAACCGTCGATCGAGCAAGAATAACATGACTGAGAAGGAAATTAGATTGATGCAGACTGTCGAAAGGGTAATTCCCGCCGCACCAAATGGTTTCCAGAACAGCCAATCAAACAGGAGGTTGAAGAAGATATTCACCATGCTGATCTTGAATGGCGTAGCCCCATCACCGAGAGCGTAGAATACCCGTACGAGGACATCTCGCGCTAAAAAGATAAACATCCCCAAACTTGAAGCAATCAGAATCGAGCCAACGAGGAGAGAATCTTGAGTTTTGAACGCCCCATTTTGATAGACTACTTGGACGATCGGAAAGGACAGAGCCATCATGATCGCACTCAACGGCATCATCGCAATCCCTGTGATCACCAGTCCCTGGCGAATCCGATCTTTGAGTTGCGGCCAATTCTGCGGATCGGTGAGCCGTGAAAATTCGGGGAGGAGGGAGCCTAAAATTACATTAGAGATGATGCCCAGGGGCGCGAGGACTAACATCCCCGAATACTGCATCGCTGAAGCCGCACCAGCAATTCCTGATGCGAACGCATTATCGATAAACAGATTTATCTGTAGTGTACTGGACGAAAAGGTTGCAGGGCCGAGAATTTTCAGGACATCTTTGACACCTTGTCGCCGCCACTCCAAGCGGGGTTTAATTGTACCCAGTCCGGCTTTCCACTGAGTGACTACCTGCATCAACCATTGCAACGTCGCCCCAAACAATACTGTCCCAGCGAGAACTTTGCCGCCTAATAGGGCATACTCCGGCAACCCAATCTTGCCACCCAGATAAACTGCCAGGATCCCCACTCCAATAATTGTCGTAGAGCTAGATAGCAGCGGGCTGATCGAAGGCAACCAGTAAAAATCAGCCGAACTGAGGGTGCCAAAACCAATGCCGATAAAGCCCGCTAGCACCGCCATTGCAGACATGATTTGCAACTGCTCGATCGCGCTTTGACGCACCAGGGCACCACGCACGGCATCACCACTATTGAGTAAATTCGGTGCACTTAGATCGATCGCATTACTGGCAAAGCAGAAAATCAGAATACTCACACCAAGTAAAATTATCCCAACGATCGTAGTAACTGTTTCCACAATCGGGACTGTTTCCGACTTGTCTTTTTGCTTGGCGAGGACACTGACAATCGCGCTGTGAAATGGCCCATTCATCCCACCCAGCAGGATCAGCAAGAAGCCTGGAATGGCGTAGGCATAGGTGAATGCCTCGACCACAATCCCATTGCCAAAGGCATAGGCTAGGGCGACTTGTCGAACCAGTCCAAAGACTTTACTAATTAGCGTAGCCGCAGCGACAATACCAGCAATACTCGCGATCGATTTGGGCGTTTTTTTCGATTCAGTCACAGCGATAGGGGTTGGGGGTTAAGCTTTTGGCGTGAGTTTTACGCACACTACTTAATATAGAGCCGCAGGTGGTAATTCGTTCAACTATCGTTACAAGATCTGAGTATTTAGCTGTCGATCGTGACTTAAACTGATAATTAAATCATCGCCGATCGATACCCAATGCGCCGTTTCCCCACCAACATCCAAAACTTGCTGCTGATCGGGTTCGGATTCCCAGTTATTGGCCTCAATCTGTGGGTATTATCTCAGTTTTTCCGATACTTTGAGCATCTGATTACGATTCTGACGATCGCAGCACTGATCGGATTTTTGCTCAACTATCCGGTCAAAATCCTCGAACGATTCCACTTTAGGAGAGTTCCAGCAATCATCGGCGTGCTCTTACTAACGATCACACTTTTAATAATTCTGGGCGTTACCGTCGTGCCGAGTGCGATCGATCAAACCACTCAGTTGGTTAAGCAGGTACCGGAATGGATTCAGTCCAGCAATGACAATATCAATGCTTGGGAAGAATGGGGTAAAACCAAGGGTCTAATGCTGGACTTTAATGTGCTGCGAAATCAGATCAATGCCAAGATCGATGCTCAGTTGCAGATTATTGGTTCTCAAGTAGTAGGGATTGCTGTAGGCACTCTATCTGGCGCGATCGACACACTCTCACTACTGGTGCTGTCTGTCTATATGCTGCTATATGGCGACAGGCTCTGGACAGGGATTATCAATATTCTACCCGATCGCATTGCCATTCCGTTGAGTGAGTCATTACGATTGAATTTTCAGAATTTTTTCATCAGTCAATTGCTATTGGGGACATTTATGATCTGTGCCTTGATCCCGATTTTCTTTTTCCTAGATGTACCATTTGGATTATCGTTTGCAATCTTTATTGGTGCGACTGAATTAATTCCGTTTATCGGAGCTAGCTTGGGAATTGGACTAGTGACGATCTTGATTATGCTCAAGAATTTTACGTTGGGGATATCTGTCTTCATTGCGGCGATTATCATCCAGCAAATCAAAGACAATTTATTAGCTCCTAAATTGATGGGTGAATTTAGCGGACTAAATCCGATCGCGATTCTAATTTGTTTGCTCACAGGCGGGCAGATTGCTGGACTGTTGGGGGTAATTGTTTCGGTACCAATCGCTGGCACAATTAAAGGGACAATTGACGCGATTTATAAGCAGCCCCAAATGGCGACACAACCAGAGTTTGCGGGAGAATCAGTCGATAGTGAATAGTGTTTTAGTGGATAGTGGGTGGTGAATAGTGAATAGTGCTCAGAATTAAGTTGGGAAGCTATCTTTATTTGTTTTATGTCTTGAGGTAAGAAGTGAATAGAAAGGTAAAACTCAACCGCCCTATCCACTACTAGAACGTGTGGGTTTACCACACTTATCCAATTTGGGGCAATTTGAGATGATAGATGTATAGACAAAAACCACTTCAGGAATCCACCGATGAACTTCAATCTTCAATCCCTGCACAACTGGTACTGCACTCTTTTACAGAACCCTAAATATCGCTGGTGGGTGGTAGGTGCTTCCCTAGTTTATCTGGTTAGTCCAATTGATTTAGCCCCTGATTTTATCCCTTTTGTGGGTTTGATTGATGACACCTTAATTATTTCACTTTTAGTCTCAGAAGTTGCCTCGATCGCTAAGGCAAAGTTGCAGTCACGGAACACTCGATCTAGCAAGTCTAATCCCGATGTCAATGAGCAGGTTGTTGATGTTCAAGTAATGGCAGCAGACTAGTTATTGCAAACAATAAAAAGGTGGTAGGGGCAATTTATGAATTGCCCCTACCACCTTTTTATTAGGTTGTTGAATGAGTGGGAAATGTGAGTTCTGAGGCTCTAAGTAGGTAAGCATAATTATTGTGGGCCATGCGTGGAATCTGGATGGTGGGCACTGCCCACCCTACGCTACTACACGATTCTAGTCCGCGTAGGCGGACTTTGCATCACTAGCGGCGGTTTTAACCGCTGCCTAATCTTCCTCAAGTTTATTCGATAATTCTTCCAGCGATTGGAGGATCGTATGGCGGGAAATTTGACGATATTTAGAGTCTAATTTTGGTTCAAACTTCTTTTTACCAGTGCTACTTTTTTGCTTCAAACTATTCTCCAGCTTCGGCTGAGATTGGAGCTGCTGTTCCCAGGCGATCGAATCAGCTAAGAACTCTAGATAATGGGGATAGCGTTCCCAATCGCCGCGCACAACACAATTAGGTTCATCACGATGGGTGCAGTCACTAAATTGACAGTGTGCGGTTTCCAATCGCTGCCGAATTTCAGGAAAATATCTTGACAGTTCTATGGATGTACAAGTCAAATCGGGTTGATTAAAACCTGGCGTATCGGCAATTAAACCACCTGCTGGCATTGTAAATAACTGGACATGGCGAGTCGTATGCCTACCGCGACTAAGTTTCCCTGAAACAGTCGCTACGCGAATATTTGAATCGGGGATTAGCGCGTTAGTTAGGCTTGATTTACCGACTCCAGAATGTCCGGCAAAAATCGTAATTTGGCGATCGAGTTCCACCTGCAACTCCTTCACTCCCATCCCATTTTCAACGCTAATCACGATCGGTTGATAACCCCAATCAGCCAACCTGTTGCACCAGTCTTGTTTCTCTGATTGGCTGACTAAATCGCTCTTATTCAGGCACAAACTGACCTGCAAGCCTGTTGATTCTGCTTTAACGAGGAACTTACTCAGCAGGAATGGATCGAGGGCTGGTTCGGCGAGGGCAAATACGAGCAGGATCCGATCGGCATTAGCAACAGGTGGTCGATCGAGTAAGCTATGTCTGGGGAAGACATCAATTACCACCCCTTTTAATCCCTGCCAATCAACTTCGGCAATCGTCACTCGATCTCCGACAATTGCACTGACGCCGATTTTCTGAAGCCGTGCGCGGCGAGTACAGAGGATCAATTTGCCCCCCACAGTGGGACGATCTAGATCGATCTGGACTTGGCAGAAATTGGCTTGAACGGCAATCACCGTACCCACTAATGGATTGGAGCTAGAATCTGTGGGAATTAGGTTTTGCTGCACGTAGTCGATCGATCTCAGGAGTTGTCTCTACTATGATAATTGGTACACTGCAATTTCCAAGCTGGCGGAACAGAAACAAATACTTACGTTCTGGCAGAGGCTTTGTTCCTGTCCCAAATAATTTGGTAATTATTTCAACAGTCCGGCGATATCTTTATCGATATCTTTTGGTTCAGCGTTTGAGCCGTAGCGTTTGACGACATTGCCGCTACCATCAACTAAGAACTTAGTGAAGTTCCACTTAATTCCCTCAGTCCCAAAAATACCTGGAGCAGCTTTGACGAGATGTTGAAATAGTGGGTGAGCGGTGCCACCATTGACATCAACTTTTTCAAATAGGGGGAAAGACACGCCAAATCTGCTTTCACAAAAAGATTGAATTTCTGTTGCGCTGCCTGGTTCTTGCTGTCCAAACTGGTTGCAGGGAAAACCAAGTACGGCAAATCCTTTGCTAGCATACTTGTCTTGCAATGCTTGCAAACCCTTGTATTGAGGGGTAAAGCCACAGGCACTAGCAGTATTAACGATTAGCAAAACTTTGTCTTTGTAAATACTCAGATCGATCGGTTGACCTTCGATGCTGGTAGCGGAAAAGTCGTAAACTGTTGATGACATAGCGATTTTTTCAGTTGTAGATCCTAATCTCTTCATTATTAGTCAACTACTCTGAACTTGCTAGGTGAACTTATCTGGGTGTGATGAAACGACTCTTGATTTTGGGTGGAACTGGGGATGCCGTAGAATTAGCAGATCAGGCAATGAACTTGTCTGGATTGGAGGTGATTAACAGTCTCGCGGGGCGAACTAGCACACCAAAAAAGCTGCTGGGGACTGTGCGAAGTGGCGGTTTTGGTGGGGAAGCTGGTTTGGTTGAGTATCTACAGTCAGCACAAATCGATCTGGTAATTGATGCGACACACCCGTTTGCGGCGCAGATATCTTGGCATGTGGCAGGTGCAGCGGCAAAGGTGGGGATTCCCTGGCTGATGTTAGTTCGTCCTGGATGGGAGAGATTAGCTGAAGATGATTGGATTGAGGTAGATAGTATTGCAGCGGCGGTAACGGCGATTCCAGCTAGTTCAGATCGAATCTTTTTGACGATCGGCAGGCAACAACTCGCGCCTTTTGCTAGTCTGACGGATCGCTGGTGTTTGATGCGATCGATCGATCCGCCTGATTCGAGTATTTTATTACCGCCTGGTGAATTATTACTCGATCGCGGGCCATTTAGTCTAGAGCAAGAGCTAGAGTTATTGCAAGACTATCGGATTGATGCGATCGTTAGCAAGAACAGTGGTGGTGATGCTACTTATGCCAAGATTATTGCAGCTAGGGAGTTGAAAATACCTGTTGTGATGGTGCAACGTCCGATTATGCCTGAAGGGGAAATAGTTACGGATGTGGCGGGTGCGATCGAGTGGCTGAGGGCACTAACCCGTTAGGGTTGGATCGGGAGTATGGATATTTTTGTGGTGAATTACCTTGAATTCACCGTCTGTTAACATGAGCAAAAGGCTACAGGAGATTGAAAAATGCAAACTCGCAAACTTGGTAAAGAATTAGTAGTTTCAGCTTTGGGTTTGGGCTGTATGGGCATGTCAGGCGTTTATGGGGCTGCGGATGAGGCAGAATCGATCGCCACCATTCACAAATCGATCGATCTGGGCTGCACCTTTCTCGATACAGCAGATGCCTATGGATCTGGGCACAATGAAACATTGGTTGGTAAAGCAATTAAGGATCATCGCGACAAAGTAATTATTGCTACGAAATTTGGTCTAACTAATATCCATAAAGGTGGTGCGAATATCCCCGTCAATGGTCGCCCTGAATACGTGCGATCGGCATGTGAAGCCAGCTTACAACGGTTGGGTGTGGAGACGATCGATCTGTACTACCAACATCGCGTCGATCCGACGGTACCGATCGAGGATACGATCAGTACGATGGCAGAGCTAGTCCAAGCAGGTAAAGTGCGGTTCTTAGGGCTATCAGAGGCCGCTGAAGCGACGATCCGCCGTGCTCATGCGGTTCATCCCATTTCAGCACTGCAAAGCGAGTACTCGCTCTGGAGCCGCGATGTGGAGGATGAAATATTGGCGACTTGTCGCGATCTGAATATTGGCTTTGTCCCTTGGAGTCCGCTAGGGCGAGGGTTTTTGACTGGAGATCTCCAAACTTTTGAAGATTTAGCCGCAGATGATTGGCGGCGGCTGTCACCTAGATTTCAGGGTGAGAATTTTCAACACAACTTGGATTTAGTTACTCAAGTTCGAGAATTAGCTGAACAAAAGAATTGTACCCCTGCACAGCTAGCCCTCGCTTGGTTGCTTCAGCAAGGGGATGATCTTGTGCCGATTCCTGGCACTAAGCGGATTTCCTACCTGCTCGAAAATTTGGGCGCGTTGGATCTGGAATTAACCGCAGCAGATCTGGAAACGATCAACAC
This sequence comes from Chamaesiphon sp. OTE_78_metabat_374, assembly GCA_031385105.1. Taxonomy (GTDB): domain Bacteria; phylum Cyanobacteriota; class Cyanobacteriia; order Cyanobacteriales; family Chamaesiphonaceae; genus Chamaesiphon. The sequence continues at coordinate 11,441 of JANNBD010000062.1, read as the reverse complement.
TATCTTACCAAAAGGGGCTGCTGCTGGCGATCGATATCCCGCTGCCATGATGAAATTAGTCAATTTATGACTCTAATTTATGCCCACAGCTAGCGCAAAATTTATCGGTGAGTTTAGCAGCAGCACCACACTGAGTGCAGAACTTCTGTTTATTAGCGGTTGCACCCATATTTAATTCCATGTCGCCCATTTTCATCACCATTGGCTGCATGTTCATCTGCATATTGCCCATTTGCATAGGTTGCATAGGCTGCATGGGTTGCATCCCAGTTGTGAATGTAGAACTAGTGCTGGTACTAGATTGATATTCCCCGCTATTCGTACTTTGGATCTGGATACTATTACCCCGCACCTGAATCAGGGATGTTCCGGTGGGGGTCGTAATTTTCAGCGTCGCGCCAGTTGGATCGATTGATATTTCTGGCGGTACCAGCCAGATTCCGGTATTAAAGCTATTGATCGATCGTTGCTGCTGTCCAGCACTAGTATTAGATATTGACACAATAGTTTGCGCCCCTTGGTTGTCTACAGATACCTGCTGTCCAGTTGGTAATTCCCAGTTGTGCATCATCGTCTACCTGCTTGTCTAGTCGATCGAATCTTAATCATCATAGTCGTTGACCAAAGGGCAACGACACTAAATTATCGCTAATTTACGGTTTACCTAAGAAATCTAGTTTACCTAGTTTTACGCCAGAATGTCTAAGGATATTGTAAGCCGTCGTAACGTGAAAATAGACATTTGGTAATACAAACCCAACCAAATAGGGTAAGCCCTCGAACTGCATAGTTTGTTTACCCATTGGCAACTCGATCGATTTTGCTTCTGAGCCGTCGATTTGAGCGGCTGTGAGTGTTGCTAAATAAGCATTAGTTTGTTTGAGTCGATCGATTAATTCAGCAAAGGTAGTTTCTGTATCTGGCATGGCGGGAGCTTCTTGTCCAGCAAGTCTAGCGACACCTCTGCGGGCAATATCTGAAACAATCTGGACTTGCTTGGATAGGGGCAGCATGTCGGGGTAGAGCCTGCTGTTGATCAATACGGTAGGATCGATTTTACGCTCAGTGGCATCGGCGGCACCTTTTTCGAGGATCGCAACTAGATTGTTAATCGATCGCATCAGTGGCGGTACAGATGCTTGATACATGGAAATCGTCATGGAGATTTTGCCTGAGAATTTAGATCTATTCACATCTTAGAGCAAAATTTAGTTACAAGTGTTTTGGTGAATAGTGGATGGTGAATTACTTAGGTGTAATTTCAGAGATTATTTTGATCGGGTTTTGATATTTTGAGTGGAAATATTGTTGTCAGATCGAGCGTGATTTCTGGGAAGTGGGGTAGATTAACCGATCGAGGTGGCAAGACAATTTGAGCGTTGGTGTAGATCGAACCTTCTGGCTGACTATATATTTCTAACCGATTGTCTATTAAATTAACGATCCAATATTCACTAATCCCTGCTGCTGCATAGAGCGGAGCTTTAGTATTTCGATCGAAGTCAAGACTAGAATCAGCTACTTCAATTAAAAGGATAATATCAACGGGAGCGGGATGACTATTCGCATAATTATCCGATCGCAATCTAGCAACTATAACATCAGGATCAGGCTCACTGTTATTTGGTAAAGTAATCGGATCTTGACTCTGCACATCAGATCGATCGCCAATTAGATTTAATAACTGCTTGAATAGTGTCCGAGCGCAAAGAGTGTGTCGAGTGCCTTTTGCTGCCATGTTAAGTACTTGTCCTGAAATTAGTTCGATATGCTCTCCTTCGTGGATGATTCCAGTCTCAATCATCTGATGATATTCATCAGTAGTAAGCGGCCGAACTTGAGTATTAACCATCCGATCGATTCCCAAAAATACAACTTCACTCACATCATAACAAACTCTTTTTCTCCTAGTTTCCCCAGCGTTTATCCTACCCCCGCTGAGAAACAACAGATCGATTACCTACGGTAGGCTATTGCAGGGCAAACGCTCCGCTACTGCCAACGAGCCGTGACGGAATTGGACAATCAAGTAAGATCGAGATCGATCTCATTAGATCTGCACCATCAGGCTGGATTTCGCGTTGGTTATTTAAGATTTCTAAACATGCAGTAATTAGGGTTTGTTTGACTTTAGGCGTGGCAATAGCTATTTTGGACAAATCTGCCTGAAATTCTCGCCAAGTGATTGCTGAAGGCAGTTTTGATTGAATAGAGAGGCTGCTGGGCAATCGCATCAAACTAGCCTCGAAACTATATTCGATCTCTTGAGGTTTATTGCTAGTCAAACGAGCGAGGGTGCCCAGAATATTCAGGGCTTCTACCCATACATCGGCGATCGAATGGTATATTTCTGGGGCTGTACCTGTGGTGGGTGTGAGTCGATGATTGAGAACTAAATAAACGAGCGTTGTCTGCCAATTGTCAGGCGGTAAAATATCTACCATCCCATCGGCGCATTTGAGTAAACGCGCGGTGTGAACTGTATCACGAATTTTGGTGACTTGTCGATCTAGATTCGTCAATCTTTGGTGTGATGGAATTACTTCTACTACTGATTTCATCTGCTCAATTTGTTCAATTACAGCAGGTTCTTCCAGTTGAGAGAGATAATCTAATTGCGCGGCAGAGTAGTCTCGATCGAGTAATAAGGCATAGATATAAGCCAGCGTACCGTATTCTCCCATCACCGAAGATTCAGGAGTGATTGTCGCCATTTCATCACTCTCCCCCGCTAAACCTGGAGTGATAAAACTACTGGTTTGTAGACTGATGATTTGATTAAAAGCTGGTACAGTTTGCCCGTTAACCACAATTTTGGCACCCAATTTTTTGCCTGCACCGCGCACGATTTGGATCCGCTGGGCGAGGGGTGGATGGGTGGCAAATAAGCCTTCTAACCAGTTGAAATCTAGCGCGGGGCTAAAGAACATGTGGCTGGTAGTTTCGGCGTGGGGTGAGTCAATTTGGGAGCTGAACCCGCCGATCTTTTCTAGGGCACTGCCAATTCCATCGGGATTGCGGGTAAATTGGACTGCTGACGCATCTGCCAGAAATTCCCGCTGTCTAGAAATCGCACTCTGAATCAATCGCCCTGAGATAAAACCCGAAAAACCAATGATTTGCAATAGAATCCCGAATTTAGCCAGTGGGTTGTCTCGACTCGATCCCGTATAACTAAAGACTTTGCCAATTAAGTGCAAGCCTAAAATCCCATGCAACATTCCCATCAGGCGGATATTCATCGCCATATCGCCATTGAGAATATGACTAAATTCGTGAGCAATCACCCCTTGCAATTCATCGCGGGTAAGTTGCTCTAAGCTGCCCTGAGTCACTCCGATTACGGCATCATTAATCGTAAATCCGGCGGCAAAGGCATTGATGCCAGATTCATCAACCAGTAAGTACACTGGCGGTACTGCCATTGTCGCAGCGATCGCTATTTCTTCGACGATATTTAATAATTGCTGCTCTGCTGGTGTCGCCGTTTCTGGCAATACTCTGATTCCGCCCAGCTCGGCGGCAATTACGGCACCACCCGCTTTCAATTGGTTGATTTTCCACCAGCTCGGAATGCCCATCAAAATCGCCGTACTAGTTAGCGTCCAGAAAAATACTCGAAAATCCCACCAAATTGTTGAGACTCGACAGTTTGGATTGGAGTTTTGATTAGCTGAAGGAAAATAGTTAATGCGATTGGGATTGTAGTTATTACTATTTGGATAAGAGCGAAATGAGTCGCGATTGTTGCCGCCAAAACTTCGCGTGGGGCTACTGCCAAAGCGGGAAATACCACTACTGCGACTGCCGCTGCTTCGACTACCTCCACCACCACTTCTACCACCTTTGAGCTGATAATCTGAATTATTAACCGCTGGTAATAATGGAATCAAGGCTTGAGATTCGATCGATCTCGGCTGAACCGTCGCACTGACTGGTACGATCGGTTGACACGTCGGATTACTCCACACGATCGATCTCAGAAACGTTGTATTGATCGTCATCATCACTGCAAAGTAAACGCAGATCCCTGTAAACAGCACTGATGCTGCAAACAATCCTACCAGTGTTTTGGTTGCCTGTCTCGATCGATCCTGCTGCTCAAAAAAATTCATACTCAACCCCAAAAATCTGCAATCCCAACACCCAAAATCCAAAACCTAGAGCCTAAAGCCTAAAAAGCCACCCGTGGAGCTGCCCGAACTTCCGGCGCAACTTCTGCCAATAGTTCAGCAGTGGTAAACCCAAATTGTCCAGCGATTAGATTACTGGGAAATGCTTCTTTAGTGGTGTTGTATAGCGTCACAGCATCATTAAAAGCTTGACGCGCAAAGCCGACTTTATTTTCAGTCGAGATCATTTCTTCGCTGAGTTGCATCATTGTGCCATCAGCTTTGAGATCTGGATAGGATTCACTGACGGCAAATAATCTACCTAAAGCACCTGTGAGTGCGCCCTCGGCTTCACTCAAGTTTTGCATGGCGGCGGGAGCACCAGGATCTCTGGCGGCTCTACTACTGGCACCAACGGCGACATTTCTCGCCGCAATCACGGCTTCGAGGGTTTCGCGCTCATGAGCGAGATATTTTTTGGCAATTTCCACGAGATTGGGAATCAAATCATAACGCCGTTGCAACTGCACATCGATTTGAGCATAGGCATTTTTGTAACGGTTGCGTTGGGAAATAAGTCGATTGTAACTATCGATGCAAATGTACGCCAGGATTGCACCCAACACGACGATGAAGATAAAAATTCCCATAGGATCTATTCACTAACTACTTATTGAATAGAGTACCCAGTTGGATCGATCGAATTGATAGTATTTAGATCTACTTAGGTCTGGAGAATATTAGAATTAGCTTGCTAATCTATTCAATACACCCATGCAGAATTCCTTACCTCAAAGGGTGCGTGTCTACGCTGCTCTCTGCCATCTAACTGGATTGATTTGGCTGTTGGTGCCCGTTATAGTGATGCTAGGATTATTCTCCTCTGCTGGGATTTTCTCACTTGCTAGTGCTTTAATCCCCTGTCTAATGTGGCTATCTACTCGCAGGATGCATGATTTTATTGATCGATCTGGCAGAGAAGCGGTCAATGCTCAGTTATCAGTGCTACTCTACACTGGGTGTGCGGTATTTATCACCGCCCTTGCCTGTGGAATGAAGATGAATATGTACACGGCATCACCTCTAGGTGTTGGAGCCGCGATGCTACTAATTTTTATTGTGCCCCTGGGGACGATGGTTTACGAGATCGTGACAATTGCGGCAACAGTTCAAGCTTTACGGGGCAATGTGTTGCGCTATCCGTTGATTATTCGATTTATTCCCGATCCCTTGTTACCGCTGTGAATTAGCGTTTGCGGGCTTTCCAGGTACCACCATAGGTATAGCCCTGCTGACTGCTGAGGATTGTCTGGCAATCATGACATACCAATTGCCAACCAGCGGATTTATCGACTTGAACCCGATACATTATATCTACGTTTTTTTGACACCGATCGCAAGCTTTTGTTCGATTTCTAATCATCTAAACTAATAAGAAATGTTGGGTTAAATAAAGATCAAACCCAACAAAAGTTGACTAAGAGTGAATCAAAATCGAAATATGATCATTCTCTTCTTTAACTTCAAAGGTTTTTAGTCCCTGTGCTGGTTTGCCCAGACTGAGCAACTGATGCGTTGCTTCAGGCAAAGCAACGCCCATAAAAGAGTCTACCCACTTGATATTTTCACCTGTTTTGAGATCGAAAGTTGCGCCATGCCAACGACAGGTAATCGCATTATTGCAAACCTTTCCTTTTGCCAGCGGCATTCCCAAATGGGGACACTTATTTTCTACAGCATAAACTTTGCCATCTATTCTACTGAGGATGGCTTTCTTGTTCTCGAATGTGACGGGGAGGATTTTACCCTCCTGGACTTGACTGCTAGTAGCGATCGAAATAGTTGTCATGGGGTGATAATAAATGGTTGATGACTAAATAAAGCCAGCGATCGACAGCCGATTAGGATGCGTCCCTAGATTGACTACTAAAGATTATATGCGCGCGTTTGCTTTTGGATCGCTTTTTGATAACTATCTAAATCTCCCTGTTCATGAAATAAATTAGCTGCTCGATCGAAATCGGCGATTGCCCCGACTCGATCTTGTAATGCAGTTTTATTGAGAGCACGATTGTAGTAAGATTTTGCATGATTGGGATCGATCGAGATTGCCAGATCGTAGTCTGAGATTGCTCCGGCATTATCGCCAACTTCACACTTGATATTACCTCGATTATAAATAGATTTGAGATGCTTGGGCGCAATCTCAATTGTGCGATCGTAGTCGGCAATTGCCTCAGGATGATTTCCTAAATAATTTTTAGTATTGCCCCTTTGATAATATGCTTGAGCATAATTTGGATCGATCTCAATTGCCCGATCGAAATCTCCGATTGCTGCTGCTTTTTCATCCAAGGCTAACTTGGCCATACCGCGACTGTAATAAGCTTTAGCATACTCAGGTGCTTGTTTAATTGCCCAACTATAATCAGCGATCGCTGGGGCAATATGCTCAGTTTCCATTCTTGCTCGTCCCCGATTATAATAAGCCTTAGCATAATAATTGTCGAGATTAATCGCATGGTTGTAATCAGCCATCGCTCCGGCTAAGTCACCTGATTGTCCTTTGGCTAGACCACGATTATTATAAGCTTGAGTATAGTTGGGATTGATTTCGATCGCGAGATCGTAGTCAGCAATTGCCCCCGCCAAATCTCCGGCTAACTGCTTCTCGATCCCTTGGCGGTTATATTTTTTAACTTGTTTGAGTTTTATCTCGATCGCCAGATCGTCTGTCATGATTGCTAATACCTCCCGTGAAATTTAGTTTTGATCCGGGGTAATTTTTAAAGCTGAAGTGATAAGCTATGATTGCTTTGTCAAGCTCATCATAGTCCATTATCAAATCATTTTAATCATAGTCCAAAAGTATTCTTATCCTTCAGACCTACCTCAATGACTTGGACGCGCCGACACATATTATCCCTAGCAGACTTCACCCTCCAGGAGTATGATATCGTCCTCCAGACGGCGGCTAGCTTCAAAGAGGTCTTATCCCGTCCTGTCAAGAAAGTACCCACCCTCCAGGGGCGAGTAGTTGCCAATCTGTTCTTTGAATCCTCGACGCGGACTCGGAGTAGTTTTGAATTAGCCGCCAAAAGGCTTTCGGCTGACACGCTCAATTTTGCAGCGGCGACTTCTTCGCTCACCAAGGGCGAAACCATTCTCGATACAGCCAAAACCTATTTGGCGATGGGTGCCGACTTGATGGTAATTCGGCACAAGCAAGCTGGTGTACCCCAGGCAATTGCGACAGCAATGGATCAAATGGGGGTGAAAGTGGGAATCTTAAATGCTGGTGATGGACAACACGAGCATCCTTCCCAGGCATTACTAGATTTGCTGACAATTTGCGCCACTATCGATCCGACAGATCCTCAGCTATCATTACTCAAAGACAAGAAGATTGCGATCGTTGGAGATATCCTACATTCACGAGTGGCTCGATCGAATATCTGGAGTCTGACAGCTAGCGGTGCTCAAGTTCATCTGGTTGCCCCACCGACGTTATTACCTGCCGAGTTTGCTGATTATTGTCAGGAGCCACGCGCTGGGATTGAGCAGTCAAATTTATTCATTCATTGGCAACTCGAACCCGCTCTAAAAGATGCTGACTTTGTGATGACATTGCGGCTGCAACAGGAGCGGATGACAGAACATTTATTACCGAGTTTGCGCGAATATCATCAATCCTATGGAATCAACCGCGAAAAGTTAAAGTTATGCCATCCAAATGTTAAAATTCTACATCCTGGGCCAACTAATCGCGGTGTAGAAATTACTTCAGATTTGATGGACGATCCAGCTCTGAGCCTGATTTCTGAGCAAGTAACCAATGGTGTCGCAATTCGGATGGCATTGCTTTATTTAATGGGAAACACCAAAGATTTAAACTAGACTGAATTAGAGTGGTGCTTGAGACGAGAACAGCGAGTCTCGTCTCAGTTTCTCAAAATTTTGAATCCACATTTGAGCGAGATTTAGCATTAGTTCTAATGGATCAGCTTCACTTTTGGTAAGCTTTGGGTGTAATCCCTGTCATCTGACGGAAGACTTTTGTTAGATGAGTTTGATTTGCAAAGCCGCAATCTAGAGCAATGGTGCTAATTGCAATCGTTCGCTTTTCCAGTAATTGCTTGGCTCGTTCCACACGTTGTTGCATCAAATATTGATAGGGTGCAATTCCCACCGATCGCTTGAAGGATCGGCTAAAGTGGGATTCGCTCATGCCAGTCAGGGTCGCCAAATCCAAAATCGATAAATCTTGTGCCAAATTCGCCTTCATGTAATCAATGACTCGCTTCAACTGTGACTGGGGTAAACTGCTGGCTTTGAACTCAAAAGAAGGTTTGCTAACTGCATAGTTCTGCACCAAACGAGCGGCAAGTGCTGTTCCCAATGACTCGCCATACAACCTGCCAGACATACAACCCGTTTGGATTTCCAGCTTGAGCGCGAGGGCTAATTGTTGGATTACCGGATCGTTGATCGCAAACTGTGGAATCAGTTCTATTTCACGCTGCATCAATTCTTGAGTGGTTCGATTCTCCAACGGAGAGGCTACGCCAACGAGCAATGTTGGACAAATCGCAATCACCGAAAATTCAACCTCCCGATCCCAGTTTGTCCAATGACTTAGAAATGCTGGAACAACATCTACTCGACCGTTGCCGTGGGCATATTGTTTAAATTTGCCGTCCAAATGACGCTCTGCCTGAAAGCAACTTTTGGGGTCTGCGATTACCAGTGAATGTTGTAGAAGACAATGCTCCACCGTTTCATGGGGAGGATGGCAGTAGTGGGTGAAGGTTAATCCTTTCCATCCCGTATGATAGCTAGCTACTAAGGGCGTTTGTGGAAGCACTCGCGCTGCTTCTTGCTGGTTTGTAAAATCGAGTGTAGAAGTTGCATAATTTACCATCGGCTTTAACCCAGTCAAGATTTTACATTCCAAGCAGGATTAGGATAATCTTAGCAGAATTGGATGAGACGGCACGTTACGGCTAGGACTATTGTAAGGGTGTCCACAAAAGCCGATCGTCCCAAAAACGGCTTAGATCGATATTTAGGATTCCCGAACTATCAAACCAACTGGCATTACTGGTTGCAAAAAATATTACCTGGAGTATTAACTATGAGTTCAAATCAACAGCTTCTACAAAATTTATACGATGCTTTTAACAACAGTGAGCTAGAAACAATCATCTCGGTAATGCACCCAGATGTGAAATGGGCGAACGGTGTAGAAGGCGGTTTCGTCTATGGACGCGACGCTGTACGCGAATACTGGACTAAGCAATATCAGGTGATTCAAGTGCAGCTTGAAACCTTAAAGTTTGAGACGGATGAAAAGAATCGTAATGTCGTTACCGTTCATCAAATCGTCAAAGATTTGCAAGGTAATCTGCTTGCCGATATGACAGTTAAGCAAATCTTTACCATTGAGAATAATTCGATCGTTCTTTATGAAATTGGTGAAACTGCAACAATCCAAGAGACAATCGCAAAGACGAAAGCTGCCAACGCTTGAACAGAGCTTACACTGTGCCTGACGGCAGGCTGTCGCCAACGTAAACGATGATGTTTCGATTACTTCTCGGCACAGCCGCGCCGAGAGGTAATCGCACAGAAGGTTGCTTTACCCTCATGATCGGGATGCTGCTGTGCTACCCCCTCACGAAGTCGCGTCCATCATCGCATCAGGTGGTTTCGATCCCCCTGTATTGTTCTTGCAAACTCTTTTTATTCATGCTTGGTATGCAAGGCGAACATCACTAGATTAGAATTCTTCAACAACCACCTAACAACGCCATGACCGCCGAGAGTCGAGAGTCGTTGGCGTAGCCTCTCCGCAGGAGAATCGATTAAGATGCAGAGGTTGTTTACGGCGGGTGATGGGCAACGTTAAAAGCAAACGCTCCGCTACCGCCAACGTAAGATCGGACTAATTAACCCAAGAATGTTCAAGAACTAAAAGATTCGATCGATTATTGTGAATTTGTCACTCATAAACAACCATAAATCAATGATTTCAAATCATAGTTAAATTAAAGATCTTAAGCTCGATCGCGTAGCGTCGCCGATGGCGAATCATATTCAATTCGAGCCGCTTCCACCGCATCAAAATTCTGAGTTGACCAATCACAAACCGATTTGAGCACACCATTCATCGTGTCTCCTAAAGGGGTTAAGGAATACTCCACCATCGGCGGTACCACCGGATAAACCTTGCGCTGTACCAGCCCATTCCGTTCGAGATCGCGCAAGGTTCGGGTCAACATCCGCTGAGAAATTTCGCCGATTTCGCGCTGCAACTCGCCATATCGCTTGGTGCCGCCAGACAAAATATATAGCACCGCCACCACCCACTTATCGGCGACCAGTTCTAGGGTTTGGCGGAGATGGGGATTGGCATCCAGAATATTGGCGGCGGGATTACTCTTAATCGATTTATTCATTGGCGATCGTATTTACGCACAAAAATGTGTGTATAGCAGTTTTGTGTATGTACTTGTCAAATTAAATATACATACTAGATAATTAATACATGTGAAAGGATCGGGATTTGTGGGCGATCGACAGGAGGTAATTGCAGCTAATCAAGCGACTTTATTTACACCTGCTGGTAATAGCATCCTCACAAAAGCTGGAGCCGAAGGTTTACAGTATGTGCTTTGTATCAGTAAATAGCGTGAGTTTTCCTGGCGGAAAGTCTCCGCCAACGGGTTAAGCATATTTGCTACGTTCGAGTTCCGCCACCGATTGTTGGCGGAGCCTTCCCGTAGGGTAATCGTGGCTAATGTTGCAAAGTCCGCCTTCTCTTGACGGAGACGCTACGCGAACGCGGACTGGGATATTAGTCCGCGAAGGCGGACTTTGCATTACGAGCAGCGGTTTTTAACCGCTGAGGTTGTAGGGAGCAACTTGGGTTAAATTAAGAGGCAATCGCTTTCCTCTGTCATAAATATGAGTCATTGCAAATGAAACAACCTCTCCGAATTTTGCTACAAACTACGATCGCCCCTACTGATAATGACTGGAGTATCGCCCGATTCTCGTTATTGGATCGGTATCTGTCTTCCCTCAAGGATGAAATCGGCAATCCATTGTGTGAAGTTGTCGCGCGCGTTGGCGGAGCCTCTCGGAACGAGAATCGTCAAGTGGATGCCGATAGTAACGATCTAGTGCTGAGTACCCTCAGTCGCGATCTGTTTGACGAGCTGTGGCTGTTTGCTGTCGATGTAGGCGATGGCATCGGCGATCTAGACTGTGAAGGCATTACCCGATTTAGACAGCAAGGCGGCGGCATTCTCACCACCCGCGACCACA
>JANNBD010000015.1:0-3601 GCA_031385105.1 Chamaesiphon sp. OTE_78_metabat_374 | reverse complement strand
AATGGTAATCCGGTAACTCTGGCGGGTTTAGCTGGCAAGAAAGTAGTGATGTACTTTTACCCCAAAGATGATACCCCTGGATGCACCAAGCAGGCTTGTAGTTTTCGGGATAATTATGCTGTCTATCAAGACAAAGGAATTGTAATCTTGGGCGTGAGCAAAGATGATTAATCTTCGCACCAAGCTTTTACTGCCAAATTCAATCTGCCTTTTCCACTTTTGGCTGACATCAATGGTGAAATCGTTACTGCATACGATGTCGATGGTGGTGGGTATGCGAAACGGGTAACTTACGCGATCGATGAAACTGGTAACATCGTCCATGTCGATGCCAGCGTCAAAACCGATACTCACGCGAACGATATTCTCAAAGCTTTAGGTTATTAATTCGACTCATTAGCATTACTGCTAAAAAACCCGACTTCTTCCGAGAAGTCGGGTTTTTGTCCCCACAAAGGTATAAAAATTTCGCTCTTTAATTCCAGAGGTAATGTTCGGGAATCAGATCGTCAGGGGCGAATAAATGAGGACTCATTGGCGCGGTGGCTGTGTCGTACCAAGATTCAAGCAGATCTTGAGTTTCTTGCATTTCGCCGATCGATAGATCCCGTGGGATAATAATGCCGATACTGCGATCGGGAATTGCAACATAGTAACCGTCAGGGAAATATTTGTCTAAATAGGGTGAGAGCAAGGTTCTAGAAGAACCAAAGCCATCGTGGTGCATCATGATTGCCCAAACCACACTACCATCTGGGCGCAACTTCTGATGTGTCCATAGTTCTTGAGAGGCTACCTTGAGATTGATAATTGCCCGCTGTTCCCAGTCTATTCCTTCATCTTCCCACACTTCTACCATCTCAGGGGTGACATCCTGGTAAGCAACTCTGCCTTCGGAATTGCGATCGACAATTACCCAACTCAGCGAGTAATCCCGTAATGGTAATTCCTGATGGGGTGAATCCCACAGCTTGGAGTTGATACAAGTAGAATGGACGATCAATGGCATTAACCGATCGATTGCGTCAATGATAGTTGCTGACATAATGCAGATGTAAGGGATGGGGTGCTACTCTTCTGTACTTATATTGCCCATCAGATTACAGTCAGTTCACATTCATCCAGAATTTCTTTTGGAGTTGGGATCTGGGGGTTGGGAGTTGGGAGTTGGGAGTTGGGAGCACAAGGGCACGGGAGCATGGGAGCACAAGCAACTCAATCCTGAAAATCCTGCTTGGTGCGCTAAACCCTCGGGGAACCCGAGGAGCGCGCATCCGCAAAATCCTCTAAATCCTGATTGCCTTTTTCTGAGCACGATAAATTCCAATATCCCCAGAACAAAGATAACTCACCACACAGGCAATTCCCGCGTAGCTGCCAACCGCAACGCCGAATAATTCGATCGCAATTAATATTCCTGCTAAAGGTGTATTGGCGGCTCCAGCAAACACACCCACAAAACCCATCCCAGCGAGTAGTGGTGCAGGGAGTGGCAATATTGCCGAAAGTGCATTGCCTAAAGTTGCACCGATATAAAATAGAGGTGTTACCTCACCACCTTTAAAACCAGATCCCAGGCTCAGGGTAGTAAAGGCAATTTTAGCCAGGAAATCCCAGGGCGCAACTTGAGCCTGAAAAGCACTAACGATCGTCGGAATTCCCAAGCCGATATACTTGGTTGTGCCAACTAGTTGAATGGCAATTGCGACTAATCCACCACCAATCAAAGGACGTAGGGGTGAGTAACCAATCTTCGTTTTGAAATAATCGCTGATTTGATGTGACAAGGTGGCAAATAGCCGCGCTGTCAACCCGAAGGCAATTCCAGCGAGAATTGCGGTGAGGATGCCCCAGATCGTCAAAGGGGGGACAATGGGGACACGATAGACTTGATGATCTAGTCCCCATGCTAAGGTAATTCGATCGCCAATGATTGCGGCAATTAGACAGGGAAATATCCCATCGTGGCGAAACCTGCCAACGGTTAAGACTTCTAGCCCGAATACCATCCCAGCTAGCGGCGTACCAAATACCGCAGCAAAGCTGCCACTAATTCCCGTCATTAGCACGATCCGCCGATCTGAATTAGTTAATCTAGATAATAGTGCTAATCTATCGACTACCGCCACACCCATTTGCACCGCAGTCCCTTCTCGCCCAACCGATGCCCCAAATAAATGAGCAATAATTGTACCTAAGAATACTAGCGGTGCCATCTGCCAGGGAATTACCTGGTTTGGATCGTGAATCTCTTCAAGTAATAAGTTATTGCCCGATTCAACACTTTTGCCCAGATAGTGATAAATCAGCCCACTCAGCAGCCCGCCGACAGGCAACAACGGCAACACCCAATGATGATCCTCGCGCCATTCGGTTGCCCAGTCCAATCCCGTGAGCAAAGCAGCAGATGAAGTTCCGGTGAGGATCCCGATGATTGCGCCGATTGACAACCATTTGGCTAAATCGAAAATAACTGGGATCCAACTCCCTGTAATTGAGTCTCTGCCAAGGAATTGCCGCCATTTCCACATTTATTTTCGCAATCTCTGAGAGTGGAAACGATCGAAAGCGATCGTCAACAGGGAATAATTATAATAGCAAAAGGCTAACGAATGAGATCAACCCTGTTTTCCACACCCACATTCAGTGCGTAAATCTGTTCGCTCTGAACGTTAATGTCAGAATGAGACTATTATGGATCGAACATTTAGAATTTAAAGCTGTCATTAGTAGATCTAGAGCTAAACCAAAATCTCATTTGAGTAATCTGCAATTTTTAGGAGTAATAAATCACAATGCAATCACGCGCAGTCAGAGAGGGTTCAGTTGGATTGATGCTCATCGCTGGATTGGGAGTCTTTGGTGCGATTTTTTTGTGGCTTAGAGGGATGACTCCTGGCAACCAGACGTATAGTGTGATCGCTCAATTTGCTCAAGCACCAGGCATTCAACCTGGTGGGGTGGTAAGGTATCGGGGCATTCGAGTCGGTAAGATTGCCAAAATCGAACCGGGTGTGAATGGGGTTGCGGTGACGATGCAGATGGACGATCCCAATCTGATTATTCCGAAGGATGTCGCGGTAGAAATTAGTCAAACGGGGTTAATTGGTGAGCCAGTTGTCGAGATTACCCCGCGAACTAATGTAGCAATTAATCTGAGTTCGATCGCTAAAGCATTGGATACTAAATGCGATCAAAATGTGATTCTTTGCAACAATGCTAAAGTTGATGGTCAAATTGGGGCGAGTTTTAATGAATTGCTCAGGCGCGCGACAAAATTAGTTGAACTGTATAACAATCCTGAGGTAGTTAAAAATATTAACACTACCTTAATCAAGGCTGGAAATGCGGCTGAAGATGTTTCTCGACTAAGTAAGAGTTTTGATAAACTCAGCAAAGAATTTTCTAGTTTGCCCAAAACAGTCGAGATTGGCTTGAATAATATATCTAGTAAAGCGAACGTCTTAACTGTTTCACTCGATCGCACTAGCAATAAAATTGGAAATACTGCCGACAAGTTTAATACTACGGCTGAACAGTTGAATGCAACTGCGGTGGAATATAAAAAGCTAGCTATATCTATCAATGGGCTAGTATCTGA
>JANNBD010000537.1:0-4777 GCA_031385105.1 Chamaesiphon sp. OTE_78_metabat_374 | reverse complement strand
AAGCCAGATCCTGAAGGGTATTTACTGGCGATCTCCAAGTTAAATCACTTACATCCCGATCTAAATTTAGTGCCCGCTGAATGTATGGCGATCGAGGATACTTTTGCTGGACTGACAGCATTGAAACGCGCAGGGATTCAAGCAGTAGCGATCTCCAATACTTATCCATTTCACATGTTGCAACGGCGGGCTAATTGGACGATCGATCGATATGAAGATCTGGAGTTCGATCGGGTAAATAAACATTTTGAATCTGTATAATTCTGTTCAGAACTAGATTCACCAGAAGTTTATTTCTAATTTGTTAATTATTAATCACTAGTCTGGCGATATTGTTCGATAAAATCTTGGACGATTTGACGGTACTCGCGCATAGTTTCATCGACCCAATTGCGATCGTTACCATTGACATAAATATGTACCAAAGGTTCACCAGCATCGGGGAGAATCAACACCCATCGATCATCTTGATAATTGATGATTTTGACTCCATCTTCGGTGTCTAAATATTCAGGCTGATGATTTTCGAGGATATGGCGCATCAAGCCGCCTTTGGCTGTCCAGGGGCAGCGGAGGGAGTGACTGCGGTAAAAGACGCGGGGCAGCTCGGCGCGGAGGCTGCTGAGGGAGCGTTCTTGGCGCGTGAGCATCTCAATTAGTTTGGCAATGCAAAACATCGCATCGAATCCAGGGTGAAATTCGGGGAAGATGAAGCCCATTTCACCACTGCCGCCTAAGACGACGTTGGGCAACTGCTGACAGGCTTCCATCAGGGCAGTAGGACTGGCTTTAGTCCGCTTGACTTTTCCACCATGCCGCCGGACAATTTGTTCGATCGCACTAGATACTTGGACGGGGACAACGACGGTACCGCCAGGATAAGCAGTCAGGACGATTTGCACCATTAGGGCGGTGAGCATATCGCCGCGAATTGGTACGCCTTCTTCATCGACGAGGATGAGCTGTTCGCCGTGGGCAGAGACTTGGACACCAAAGGAACCTTTGAGGGCGACGACAACGTGTCCAAGCTGATTTAACAGGGCTTCCCGCTCATTTACAGTCAGAGACATTTGATTGAGGCTGGCATTGAGGACGACGGCATCGCAGCCAAATTTCGACAGGAGTAAGGGCAAGATGGCACCAGAGACGGCATAAACATAATCGACAACTACTTTGGTACCAGCGTGACGAATCGCATGAATATTTAGTTGTTTCTGGAAGGCAGCTTTATAGATTTCCATCCCTTGGGAAAAGCGATTGACATCGCCGATTTCAGGAATGCGCGCGCGGCGGAGATCTTCTTTGAAGTAGGCTGATTCGATCTTTTTCTCTTGAGTAGTCGAGATATTGATGCCGCGATCGTCAAAGAATTCGATTAAGATAGAATCCATCCGATCAGGATGTAATCTAACGTGAATCCCGCCAATCACCGTGACTTCATCTTGGCGTTGACGGAGTGAATAGATAATCTTGCGGGCGACGGGAATGGCTGTAGCCTCCAGATCTTGGATATTAATCCCCACCGACATTAAGCCAGCAATCAGCGATCGAGATACCATCCGCGATACATTTCGTTGATCGCGCGAGACTGTCACCTGGGAACCAGGCTTCAGCGTAGAACCATAAGCAGCACCCAATTTCACCGCAAATTCGGGTGTGATATCAATATTGGCTAGTCCCTGCACACCCCTTTGGGCAAATAAATTCCGGTGGGCAATTTGCCCCCAAATTAGATTGAGATTTAGCACCGCTAGGGGTTCGATCTCCTTATTCGGCCAGACGCGCACATTTGGATTGATTTTAGCTTCCTCACCGACATTCGATAATGCCCCCAAAACCGCCCCCTCTAGCACTTGGGCACCACGACCGATTCTCACCCCCCGCGCTAGCACGCAAGCCCGAAGCTGGGCATCCTCGCCGATAATCGAGCCATTGCCAATAATTGGTCGCTTGAGATTGGCCCCGCGACCGATCGCCACATTATCGCCTACGATTGTCTCAGCGGAAATTTTGACCCGCGCCCCAATTTTACAATTGGCACCGATTACGGCTGGAGCCTCAATAATTGCACTCGGATCAATATAAGTATTCGCCCCAATCCAGATCCCTGGACTAGCTTCGGGGAATGGCCAATCGAGCTTAACCTTACCCCGCAGCGCGTCGTACTGCGCCTCCCGATAGGTATCAAGCTGACCAATATCACACCAGTAGCCATCGGCAACATAGCCATACATCGGGATATTATGCGCCAACAATTGCGGAAATAAATCTTGGGAAAAATCAGCCTCAGTATCGGGATGAAGATAGTCCAGTACTTCTGGCTCCAGAATATATATTCCCGTATTCACCGCATCCGAAAATACCTCACTCGCTGAGGGCTTTTCTAGAAACCGCCGAATCCGCTGATCTTCATCGATAATCACCACGCCAAAATCCACTGGATTGGGAATCTGGGTCAAGATAATCGTCGCTTTAGCACCCTTTCGACGGTGAAATTCGATCGCACTAGTCAAATCGATATCTGTCAGACTATCACCACTAATCACCAGAAATGTACTAGATAACATTTCTTCGACATTTTTGACACAACCCGCCGTACCTAGTGCCCGTTCTGCTTCCACCGCATAGTGAATCTTGACCCCAAACTCACTGCCATCGCCAAAATAATTCTGAATCACTTCTGGCAAGTAATGCAGCGTGATAATTACTTCATTAATTTGATGGCGTTTGAGCAAATTGATAATATGCTCGGCGATCGGTCGATCGATCGCTGGTACCATTGGTTTGGGTAGTTCGCAGGTCAGAGGTCTTAGCCGCGTCCCTGAACCTCCAGCCATCAATACTGCGCGCAGTTGCATATCTTCTTTTCCAGGGGGTATTCGCCCAATACATCTTAATTGTCAATCTATTCTTGAAGCCGATCGCCGCTCGATCGCATAGGTTAATATATCAATCCCAATGAGTAATTGAGAAATCGGGCTAAAATAGAATTGTAGATTGTCATCATAGTGCAAGCCTATCGCTGATTCTGTAACAACCGTCATTAATTAAGATTTAGGCAGGACGTATGAGCTATATTGTGATTGGCTTAGTTGGCGCATATGGATTTGGAGTCTGGAAGTTTTCGCGCAACTTCAACAGAACTAATTATCAACGCACTCTACCGACTAAGATTGCACTAGCATTACTTTGGCCAGTTTGCTACATCGTCAACGGTGGCTATCGTCAGAATTTTAACAAAGCATTGAGAGGGGGCGATTGATATATAGAAATTCTAATTCAATAAATCATAGTCCATCATCAAATAAATTTAATCATAGTTCGGACCTCATTCTCCCATCCCTCGAAGCTGCTTGGCAATATGGGTCGCGTGATTGTCAGTCATGCCTGAGATAAAGTCCAGAACATGCATATAAGAGTGATACAAAGACCAGCTCTTTTTGGGTTTGTGACTCCCTATCAGCTCCAACATTCTGCCATGTTTAAACGAAAATGGTGATCCGTCTTGATGAATTTTAAAAGCATAGGCAGCTTTGATAAAAGAATCTAGTAATATTTCAACGATCGCATAAGCACCAATCTCTAACTGTAATTTGCGGGGATTATTAAATATCTTTTGCTGGGCAGTATGCTTTGCTAGTTTGATACATTGCTGAATGTTACCACCGCAAGCTTCAATCAGATCGTTGTAGATGAAACTGCCGTTTAAGAGATAATCTTTTTGTTGAATAAAAGTATCTGCAACGCCATCAATCAATACATTCATTGCTCTACCGCGCGCGATTGCAATCTTGCGACTGCGGAGATCGTCACCTTCACAGCTAGGATGAAATAGAGAAATCTGATCGAAATCAACTACAGTTTTCAAGATTTCTACGACCTCTTCATAGGTCAAAAAGCCCATCTCAATTCCATCTTCGAGATCGATTAAGGCATAGCAGATATCATCAGCAGCTTCCATTAGATATGCCAGGGGATGACGACACCAAGCGGTTTTTTCCTGTTCAATCAAGCCTAGCTCGATCGCAATTTCTTGAAGAATCTTTCGTTCAGATTGGCTGCATCCATACTTTTTCTTACCTGCTTTGAGCAATAAGTCAGATGTCCAGGGATACTTGAGAAATGTGCCCAGAGTCGCATACGTCAGCCGCATTCCACCTTCGAGTAAATAGTACTCAAGCTTAGTAATAATCCTAAATCCCTGGGCATTTCCTTCAAAATTAGTAAAGTCACTAAGCTGTTTGGGACTCAAATCTTGCAGAAACGGCTGAGTTGCATTTTCTTTAAACCAATCTCTGATTGCTTCTTCACCAGAATGTCCAAACGGCGGATTGCCAATATCGTGGGCGAGACAGGCAGCTTGAACAATATCACCCAGATCCGATGGCTCAATGCCGATCTGTTTTAATTCTTCGCGGAGTCTTTCGCCGACTTTTTTGCCCAAACTGCGACCAACGGAAGAAACTTCTAGACTGTGAGGAAGACGGGTGTGGATGTTATCATTCTGAGGAAGTGGATGTACCTGAGTCTTGTGATTTAGTCGCCGAAAGGAGCTAGAAAAGATGATTCGATCGATATCTTTCTGAAAATGGCTCCGACCTTCTTCAATTTTTTCGGGCTGACTGACTCCATACCTTTTGCGAGATAACAGTTTTTCCCATTTCATTTGTGACATTCTAGATATTTACCCAACGATTGCCAGAAAAATTAGTTCTCTAGTAAAGGTGATGCTAATTAATGTGGTTCAGATGTTCGACAGTTTATCCCACACTTAGAG
>JANNBD010000524.1:0-5322 GCA_031385105.1 Chamaesiphon sp. OTE_78_metabat_374 | reverse complement strand
TGATTCTGAATTGACAATCCTTTTTGGTAAATCGAAAAGACAAAACATTAATGATATTATCTATTTTCATCGATAGACGATTAGTCTCAATCGGCTAGAAGTCGCTCAAACGAATTAATGCTGTTCACTATTAATTCAATTGTGTATTAATCAATACGGTTGTAAGACATAATTGTGTTGATTAATACCAAATAATGCTGCAAATCGATCGGATTTTGCCGAAATCAAGCAGCGATGCCGACAACTATTTTGAGTTTAAGCTGACGGGAAGTTGTCTCAAACAGCAAAATCATAGCAGTCCGATCGCAACGGATCGAGATATGGTTGCCTTAGATCCAGTCCAGATATTGTCCATTGCTGCTGAATTAGCTCAAATTTATCAGCGGTGGCGGTTCGATCTTGCTCCATCGCAGCGATCAATCCCTTGGCGACAAGTTCACATCGCTGCATCCCAAAGCTGCCGTTCGTCGATATTTCAGCTAGTCCCAAACCTGAAGCCAACTGTTTACTAAACAGCGGTACATGAGCTGAAAATTTAGCTTGATGTGCTTGGTGCAGTTGAGCTAGTAAGGGTTGGATTGCCAGATAGCCAGCTTGAGACAGTCGGAGCGTGCCAGAATCGTAGCGATGAAATAAAGCAGGATCGTGGAGGATCGCAAACTGAAAGGGAATTTTTAGTCTATTTAATTCATGGGTGAGCTGGGCGGCGATCTCCACCGCCGCGTCAGGGGTGAAGTTAAAGTAGAGTTCGAGGGATTTTTCTACGCTATTTGGCGGAGATACTTTAGGCGTGCCTGCATTGCCGACAATGATATAGGTATCTTCGCCGATCAGACTAGGCGGCAAATAAATCGGGATTGTCGATCCGATTGTCACATGCGCTAAGTCTGAATCCAAGTAGCTTCTTCGATCGATATGTAAGTGCAATCCATCTTTGACTACAACTAATTCTCGATCTTCAGTCTCCGCGACTACCTGCCAATTAGAATCAAGATAGCCCGCTCCGGTATTACTCTGGCGAAGCTGCTCTGAGAAATGAATATCAATTCCATTAATGATATTGTTGGTGAGCTGAACTGGCTGTCGCTCGAAGATTTCTAGCTCCTGAAGACTGAGCGCGCTATGACTAAAGTAAATATCATAGATATACTCTTGAACTTGAGCAATCAGATATTTCGATCGGATTTGAGGTGAGGACTGATGAAGTTTTTCGATTACATCTGAGGTGAGTTCGAGTGGTTCATACTCAGGATGAGTGACGGTAAAATTTGCGTCAATCTCAATCTTTTCAATTATTTCGGTAAGGATCTGGTGAAAGTTGGACATCTGATTATTTATTTAGTTACTAATCAATTCTCTTTCTCTTCTGCGGAGGCAGACGCTACGCGAACGAGACGCTCCGCGAACAGAGAGGCTATTGCAAAGCAAACGCTCCGCTACCGCCAACAAAGTCGTTGCCGAATAATGTCTTCATTGCTGCTTGTGGAGTACAAAGTAGTTGTTTGGCAACCTGAAGCAGCATAATTCCATGATTTCCAAAAATGCGCTCGGCTTGGATCGTAATCTCCACGCGGTGGATCAGCGATAAGCCCGCAAATTGGATTGCTCTGTCGAGATAATCTGGACGAGCGGCGATGATTTCTGGGAAGCCCTCTAGATAGGATTCAACGAGGCTAAATAAAGACGGCTGAATCAACTCTAATGGTGTGGTTGCAAGCTGCAATGACTCATTAATGCTTAATGTATTATTGATGATCAAGCCATCTAGCCAGATCTCTAGATAACTACCCAAAATACAACCGAGGTCAAAAGCTGGATCGCCCCAAGCAGCCCGTTCCCAGTCGATCGATCTAATTACTTTCGATCCAGGCAGTTTCCAGTCCAGAGCCAAGAGGATGTTATTGATTTTGAGATCGTTGTGAACTAGACAACTAGGCGTAATCGAATCACTGAGATCGCTGATCGATCGAGCTAAATCGGGGAAACGTTGGTAAAGTCTGAAAAATTGCAAACACTCCAGCGGTACCTCCTCAAATATCTGGGGCGTAATTCGCGAGAGGCGGCGAATCATCTTATTTGCATAACCCTTGCTCTGAGAGATTACAGCAGTCGAATCATGAGTTTCTGCTGCTTTCCGATCATTAGCTAAGGATTGGATCTGAGGCTCAAGAGCTAAATCGGCAGTAGATCTACCCCCCGAAAAATTAGCTAAGAAATCTTGATACTTTGCCTGGTTAAAGGTATTACTGTGAATAGTAGCGAACAGTTTGCCAATCGATCGAGCAATCTCGATCGGGAAGTGATTGTGTTGAGTATAGTAATCATCCAGATCGCAGTAATCAGCTAAATATTTGACGATTAAAATCGAATTTTCTGGATCAAAATATAGTAGCTCAGGTAATGAATTTTTCACCTTATGCCCAAACTCTGGAAAATATTCAACTAATTGTTGAATCTGCCAAGCTGCTATAAATTCTCCATGCGCTTCACCATCACAATCGTGGGGTTCTTGTTTGATCAATAAGTTATTGTTGTCACCAAAATTAATTAATAGATTGAAATTCTTAGCTGGAATTGCTGTCACCTTACTCGCTGCTCGATCTGTCAGCGCACAGAAGTTGAGATCGCTTAAATATTCAAAAACATTGTCTGTGTCTAAGATAGTTGTCATTTTAATCAAGATTAAGATATTAGATTTAGCGGAAACAAGCAGTAAGCTTAGGTCTAGTTTTAGTGATAATTATCACTAAGGTTGGCAGCGAGATTGAGAATCATTATAATCAAATAAGCTGTTGCTGTCGCAATAACTTTCGCTCAAAAATATATAGGATTCGATTGTAGTCAGCCAAATTACTGACATTAATCTCAGAGAAGAAGTTAACCCAAGAAGACGGTGCTGTAACAAGCTGGAGCTTCGATGCGGGTTGGGAGATCGAAGCAAACTAAGCTTTATTGCTGATTCAATTAATCTGTTTTGCAACTAGACATAGCTGAATTATAACAAGTTATTGGTTGCATTTTGGGCCAGTTACTAAGCCATTTGTACAAAATATTACTATTCGTAACTCAAATATTAAGAGATGGTTAAGCAGGAATGCTACAGTCTAAAAGTCAGATAGTATTTTCCTAATAAAAATAAAAAGATTATGAACCAACTAAAACAATTTTCTCAAGAAAAAATAACGAATCGTTGTTTGACAGAATTTCAGCGACAGCTCCTCAAAAAAAGTCTTAAAGTAGAGCAGGCTCCTGAATATCGACAGCGGATTGAGATCATGCTAATGGCAGACGAAGGCAAAACTCAAAGCCAAATCTGTCGGACATTAAGCTGTTCACAATTGACAGCACGACACTGGATTTTTGTGGCGAAGTCTGGTCAAGCACACAATTGGCAGGCACAGCCAATCGGTCGGCCAAAAACGGTAACTTCTGACTATTTAGAACGACTTAAAGAACTAATTGGTGCTAGCCCCAGAGACTTGGGCTATCCATTTTCGCGCTGGACTGGACAATGGTTGGAAAAGCACTTGGCGAGTGAATTTAATATTGTGGTCAGCGCAAGACATATCAATCGGTTGATTGAAAAAATTGAAGTTGAACTCAGCTCGATTACAGAAACAGACTTAAACCAAGACCTCAACAAGAGATCTCATCACCTAGTGATTGCGGATTTATCCCATCACCATTTCAAAGATTCTCCACCTAATTAATATTGGATTTGATCTGCTGCGGACGTTGTTTACCCCACCCTAGCCTCTGAAGAAGGGATTTCGCTTAATCCCCAAAGCCTAAAGCCTAAAGCCTAACACCTAAAGCCTAATCCCTAATGTTATGGTTCAAAAAATTGTCCTCAGCTCCGCTTCAGATGTGCGAATCGTATCAGCTTTGCCCAAGCGACTGACTCAAGCGTTGGGAGCAGAAATCGGTGATCGAGATCTGAGTCAGCTTCAATCACAGACACAACTGCTGACAATTCCCCCAGGTCAGAGTTTCTGGCACTCCGACAACGATCTACCTGGCATTTATATCGTCTTAGCCGGAAAAGTGCGCTTATTTAATCTCGATAGTGAACGAATTGCCACTTTAACTGTCGGTCAAAGTTTTGGTCAAAGTACGCTGTTTCCCGATCTTGAGTTTACGCCCTACACTGCTAAAGCAGCCCTGGTAGTGAGTGGCGTTGAAATATTAGTAGTTTTTGTGCCCCAATGCGAGCTTGACTCCTTGTCGCACAAATATCCACAGATTCAGAGCGAGATCGATCGACAAGCACGATATCTAGAAGCAGTCATCTGCGGTGAATTTGAGGTTGAAACATCAATTATTCATACCCTCGAACAGGGACTACAATCTCAAGCCCCTATCGCGAACCTGCGGCAGTTAATCGCCGCCCCAGCCCCTGGATTCGATCGCCAGCGGCAAATCAAATCCAAGCAGAAATCGCGTCAAACCAAGGCTGCCCCAAAAAATAAGTTCAAAGAGGCTTATTTTCCCAATCCTAGCCAGAAAGTGGGGCAATGGTGGAAAAAAGTTACTCATACCTATCCATTTTATGCCCAGCACAGTGCCTCCGATTGTGGTGCTGCCTGTCTGGTAATGATCGGCAGGTATTGGGGCAAGGAGTTTAATATCAATCGGCTGCGAGAGTTGGCGGCGGTTAGTCGCGATGGTGCATCTCTGAATGGACTGGTTAATGCTGTAGAAATTTTGGGGTTTAGTAGTCGCCCAGTGGAGGCTAGTCTCGATCGATTAGCGACTCAGCAATTACCCGCGATTGCCCATTGGGAAGGCGGTCACTATGTAGTGGTATTTGAAATTAGCCGCAAATACGTGATTATCGGCGATCCGGCAGTGGGACAGCGGAAGTTGACTCATGGCGAGTTTGTCAAGGATTGGACGGGCTACTGTCTGCTGCTGTCGCCAACTTTGGCTCTGAAGCACAGTGAGCAAAATACCTCTAGTGATTTTTGGCAGTTATTCCAGTTGGTTGCACCCCATAAGGTGGTGATTGCCGAGATATTTATTGCTTCGATTGTATTGCAGCTCTTTGGGCTGGTGTCGCCGATTTTCACCCAATTAATTTTGGATCGGGCGATCATGCACAAATCGACCAACAGCTTGACTGCTTTTGCGATCGGGCTGATCATCTTTGGCGGCTTCAAGATTGCGATGTCGGCACTGCGCCAATACTTGATGGCACATACTGCCAATCGCGTCGATACAGCGTTGATGGTGGGCTTTATTCGCCATACGTTTAGTTTGCCATTGAGCTACTTTGACTCGCGGCATGTGGGCGATATCATCTCGCGGATTCAGGAAAATGAC
>JANNBD010000518.1:0-17190 GCA_031385105.1 Chamaesiphon sp. OTE_78_metabat_374 | reverse complement strand
TAAGTAGCAACTTAGATTAAATATAAAAAAGATGTACCAGCTATTAGAACCAGTACATCTTCAATTAAGTTAATTTCAGTAGCTGATGATCGATCTAGAATTCCATTTCAGCAGCTTGAACTTTTTCGACTTGCTTTTTCTTGAGTACCAACAAGATTTGGGACAGCATAATCATAAAGACAAATGCGACTAAGCCCAGAAACCGGTCAGGATTTTGGAGGACGATTTCGATGTCTTTTTGACCGAAACCACCAACGTTAGGATTGTTGGTAATTGCTTGTCCAGCAGTTACTGCGGTACCTTCAGCGATCAACAATTCAGGACCAGCAGGGACTTTATCGATTACTGCTTCGCCTGTAGCTGGTTGAATGGTGACTAAACTACTACCATCTTCTTGCTTGGCGATCGTGGTAATATTACCAGCAACAGAAGCATTGTAAACAGTGTTATTGCTCTTTTCACCAGTTGGATAAACCTGTCCACGACCACGATTTGCACCGAGGTGAATTTGGTATTTACCGAAGTAGATACCTTTTTCAGTTTTAGGATTTGGAGAAAGTACAGGGAAGATGATTTCTTGATATTTATCGCCAGGTAATGGGCCGATAATCACGACGTTATCTTTACCTTCACCATAGGGCTGGAAGTATAACCCTTGAGTTTTTTCCTTCAGTTCAGGAGATAAACGGTCTTCAGGCGCAATTTTGAATCCAGGAGGCAACATCAAGACAGCACCGACATTTAATGGTCCTTTAACGCCATTTGCGGTGACTTGTTGAATGCTCTGATCGTAAGGAATTTTGACGACAGCTTCAAATACCGTATCGGGTGCTACCGATTGGGGCACTTCAATTTCACTTGGTTTTGCCGCGAGGTGACAGTTGGCGCAGACGATTCTACCTGTAGGTTCGCGGGGGGTGATTGGGTAGGTTTGCTGTGCCCAGAAGGGATATGCTGCGGCAGATTGAGGAATTGCAACATCATTGGCGAGGAAAATTCCCACGCTAGCGAGAAGAACGACGAGGGCTTTGCCCAACAACCGCTGGCTGCGTTGCCAGTTTGGAAATAAAGTTAATTTCATTGGTTAAGGATGACAGACGAAGAAAATTAATAATACACAGATTCGTTTAGTGAATAGTGGATAGCGATTCGCGCTCGTCGGGTTTCCCGACGGTTTAGCGAATCAAGGCAGTGAATAGTGAATAGAAAGATTATCGAAATAAACTTAATCTCTCAGAACCTATATCCCTAACCCTTAATCCCTAGTTATGCCCACCAAGCTGGTTCGTTTGTGCGGAAATCGGTTTCAGTCCAAGGGGTGAGGGATACGGTGTCATTTGCTGTGACAGCCGCGTGAACCAGGGGTAGAGATTTGGGTGCGGGACCACGAACCATCATGCCTGCCTCATTGTACTGAGAACCGTGGCAAGGACACATGAACTTGTTTTCAGCTTTGTTCCAGGGTACGACACAGCCCAGGTGAGTACAGATGGCGTTGATGCCATAATCAACGATCGTGCCATCAGCAACAACGAGGTAAGTAGGATCGCCTTTTAAGCCTTGAGTTAACTCGCGATCTCCTTTGGTTTTGCCTGTGAGGAAAGCAGCTACTTTAACTTCGTTACCTTGAGCATCTTTGGCTGTTGCACCGCCGCCAGCATCACCGCTAGAAGGTGGGACAAAGTAGGCTACGAAGGGATAGGCAGCCCCTAGCACCATTCCGGTAATTGTACCGAAAGTGAGCAGATTCATAAATTGGCGACGGCCAAGATCTGGCACATCAGCGGAATTAGCGATTTGGGTCATAAACTAAATGGCGGAAATGAACTTTATTTATTTAATATCTTTGCACAACAATTAGTTGTCACACAGGGGGAAGCTATAGAGTTATGTGAAAGCTTGAGTCAACCAGTATTATTACATTTTTCTTGGTCGATCGGTACTAATATTCGGCTATTTGAGTAGATCTCTCGATTGTTGATCCCCGTTAATTTCTGCCAAATCTAGTGCGGTTAAGCCACCTTTGTTTTTGGAAGATTGATCGGCTCCAGCCGCCAATAGTAACTTGACGATCTCATGATGTCGCAGGTGGGTTGCCCACATTAGGGCTGTTGCGCCAGTATCATCTCTGGTATCGAGGAGGACTTCAGCTATGATTAGCGATCGAACTAATTCTAGATTACCCGCGATCGCCGCAACAATTAGGGGTGTTTGGCCCTCTTTCAGCGTTTGAACTGGCGGTACACCAGCAGCCATCAGCAGTTGAGCAATTTCGGTAGACTGATTAACGATCGCCAGTCCAAATGCGGTTGTTCCCTGCTGATGAGTAGTCAAGTCGGGCTGAGAGTCTAAAATTGCGGCTACGGCTGCTGTATGCCCTTGGAGAGTTGCTAAAACTAGTGGTGTATCGTCGAGGCCAGTAACTAGATCTGTCTGCGCTCCAGCCTTAATTAACAGGGGGATGAGATCAGCATCACCTTCGAGTGCCGCTAAGTGTAAGGCGGTTTCACCATCCTGGGAGCATAAGTTGGGATTGGCTTCAGCCGCTAATAACATCTTGACAATTTCTGTTTGTCTAGCAGATGTTGCCGCGATTAGCGGTGTCCAGCCATCGTGATTTTGAAGATCGATACTCGCTCCTGCTTGGATCAGTGGGGCGATGAGACTGATATATCCCCGCTCGGCAGCCACTATCAATAAGCTGTCCCCGTCCTCATTCACTACATGGGGATCTGCTCCAGCGGTGAGCAGTTGTTTAACAATTTCAGGGTAGTTACGATCGATCGCAACACTCAACGCATGATCGCCATCTTTGTCAATTTTGAATATATCTGCGCCAGCAATTAGCAACAACGCGACAATCTCCTTTGCCCCAGCTGATATCGCACCCATCAGTGCAGTACTACCATCTTCATTCACTGCATTGACATGTGCCCCCTTCTCCAATAGCTGACTGACAATCCCTACCTGATTAGCAGCAGCGGCATACATTAGAGCGGTTGTGCCAAATTGACGACGATGAAGATTCACATTGGCACCAGCCGCAATCAGCAGACTGGCAACCTCTGTCAAACCCTTTTGAGCCGCAAACATCAGTGCTGATGTACCTTGAGTATCAGTTGTATTCACGTCAGCAGCGCGTTCCAATGCAGCAACAATTTGACGATGATTGCCTAGTCTGGCAGACTGAATTAGCAAAAGATTGGATTGAGGAGAAGTCATGATAAATTTTGGCAACCGAACTGATGATGGATTCAGCACTGTCTGTTCTAGACTCATGCCAACGCCAACTAATTTTATGCTAACTTCTAGAAATATCCTTAATTTTTTATAGTATTCTCGCCAATCTTTATGGACTTTATCCCAGCTTCGATCAAACCCTACCTAAATTTTATCCATCCACCATTAATGTGGATTTTATTCGCAGCTTGTCTCTACGCCTTTTATCTCGGCTGGCAGGTTCGCAAAACCCGTTCGGCTACTGGCGATGAAAAGAAAGCACTGATCAAGGGCAAATTTATCGATCGGCATTACCAGATTGGCTCTATTATCCTAGCGGCAATGGTGATGGGATCGATCGGCGGCATCACCGTGACTTATATCAACAATGGTAAGTTATTCGTTGGCCCTCACCTGATTGCTGGACTGAGCATGACTGGGCTGATTGCTGTATCAGCATCCCTCTCTCCCTACATGCAAAAAGGTAAAGATTGGGCTAGATATGGTCACATCGGCATCAATACAGTAATTGTTGGTCTGTTTGGCTGGCAAGCATTCTCAGGTGTCGAAATCTTGCTGCGAATCGTCAGCAAAATGTAGTAGATTTCTGTGGCGAATGAATAGACGTTAATATCTATCCATTCGCCACAGAAAAGGTTAGGCAAAAGATTTGATTTAATTTGAGGTCTTAAAGATGATTTCAGCTAGAGAAAGTTTGCCGACATTTACGCCTGAAGAATATTTTGAGTGGGAAGAACGCCAAGAAATTCGCCACGAATATTTCGACGGTGAAGTTTATGCCATGACTGGTGGCACACTCAATCATAGTGAGATTGCGATCAATTTTGGATCTCTAATAAAAGCACATTTGCGTGGAGGCAAATGTCGGCTACTTAACGGTGATGCCAGAATTAATATTTATAATTCTAACAAGTATGTTTATCCAGATTTGAGTGTTACTTGTGACCAACGAGATCGAAACAATACTAAATTTGTTGGTCATCCTTGCTTAATTGGAGAAGTTTTGTCTCCGAGTACCGAGGCTTATGACCGAGGTGATAAGTTTGCGATGTATCGACTCTCGCATAGCTTACAAGATTATGTGTTAGTTAGCGCAGACAAGGTGGCGATCGATATTTATCACAGGGATGACCGAGGTAAATGGGATATTATTAATTATCGATCGAGTGATTTAGTAGAATTAGTATCGATTGATTTAAGTTTCCCAATCGAGCAGATTTATGAAGATATTATCTTTGAAGTTGAGGAATAAATAAAATAGCAATGCTTAATCTATAAGAGATCAAAAACAACTTTCAGTGCGTGATTAATTTTCGCTATTAATTCTGATTCAACTTCACCTCTGACTGATACGAGCCGACTTTGATAGTCGATTGGACGTGTCTGGAGACAGTCAGCGATGGAATGTTTGATTAACCCATTAAGAGGTGATGGCATCAACGAAATATTTGTCTTGATTTTGCTTTTCTTCAGACTCCACTCGGTTAGTGGCACAACTTGAATGACAGGAACTCGATCATTATAGATATTGTTAGTAACGACGATACAAGGTCTAGTCTTACCAGTTTCCGATCCTTTGGTTGGCTCTAGATTTACATCAATAATGAGTCCTCGATAAAGCTTGGTCACTTTGGCCAATCGGCACTTGCTGCCGCCGTGAGCTGCCGGAGTTCTTCATCGTCTTGATATAGCTCTGCGTACAAGTCTGCTGATTTTTCTAAATCTTGCTGCTCTAGTGCTTGAGCAAGCTTATCCAGTGCCAAGCGAACGATCGAGCTTTTATCCTTGAAGCCGCGATCTTTGAACTGTTCGAGAAAATCGATGTGCGATCGATCTAGCGTGAACTTTGCTTGTGTCATCTCAATTATCTTAAGTACTCATTTGGGGCACCCTACCAAGACCCCATTATAGGGTCTTGATTATTTCGATGTCAATCTTGGAACGATCAAACCCAGCAACCGCTGTGGGACACACGCCGCAAGTTAAAATTCGACAGTTAACGGCGCGCGAGGGAAAGGAATCACATCTCGAATATTGGTCATGCCAGTCATGAATTGAACCAACCGCTCAAATCCCAAGCCGAAGCCAGCATGGGGCACAGTACCATAACGGCGTAAGTCTAGATACCACCAGTAATCAGCAGGGTTTAAGCCTTGAGCTGTCAACCTTTGTTCCAGTAGATCAAGCCGTTCTTCCCGCTGGGAACCACCGATGATTTCGCCGATTTTGGGAGCGAGAATATCCATCGCTGCGACGGTTTTGCCATCATCATTTAAGCGCATGTAGAAAGACTTAATATCTACGGGATAATCGGTGAGAATGACTGGCTTTTTGAATACTTCTTCGGCTAAATAACGCTCATGTTCGGACTGGAGATCTAGCCCCCAACTGACCGGATACTCAAACTTTTGACCTGACTTTTCAAGTAAGGTAATCGCATTGGTATAAGTCAGCCGCTCAAACTGATTATTGATAATATTTTCGGCGGTAGCTAAGACAGTTTTATCAATCCGTTCGTTGAAGAATTCCATATCTGCTTGGCAATGCTCCATCACATACTTAAAGATGTAGCGGAGAAATGTTTCGGCTAGATCCATATCTTCCAATAGATCGCAAAAAGCCATCTCTGGCTCGATCATCCAAAACTCAGCTAAGTGCCGCGAAGTATTGGAATTTTCCGCCCGAAAAGTCGGCCCAAAGGTGTAGACATTGCCAAATGCCATCGCCATCACTTCGGCTTCTAGTTGACCACTCACGGTCAGATATGCCGCCTTACCAAAGAAATCTTTGCTATAGTCAATCTCTTTTTCGGGCGTTAAGGGGACATTCTTGAGATTGAGGGTGGTGACATTAAACATTTCCCCCGCGCCCTCGCAGTCACTCGCGCTGATAATCGGCGTATGTACCCATAGAAAGCCCCGCTCTTGGAAAAACTGGTGAACTGCTGCCGAGCAAGCATTGCGGACTCTAAAGACGGCACTAAGAGTATTTGTGCGCGATCGCAAGTGCCCGATATCGCGCAAGAATTCAAAGGAGTGGCGTTTCTTCTGAAGCGGATAGGTTTCGGGATCTGCTTCGCCGTGAATTTTGACCTGGCTGGCTTTGACTTCGACTCGTTGCCCTTTGGCAGGTGATTCGACTAGTTTGCCTGTTAGCTCGATCGAGGCACCCGTGTTAATCTGCTTGAGGATAGTGGCGTAATCAGGCACATCCTTATCGATTACGACCTGAATATTTGCCATGCAGGAGCCATCGTTGATATCGACAAAGGCAAATTCCTTGGCTTCGCGCTTACTCCGAATCCAACCCTTGACGGTGACGGTATCTCCAGGATTACCCCCACGAAGAATTGCAGCAATATAGTTCGTAATCATCTTTATTCAGGCTAGTAAGTCAATGTAAGTGAGTCCCACTCTATCTAGTATTCTACGACGCAAATCTAGTTACTATTTTGAGGAGACGGGGGACGAGGGATGGGGGGACTTGGGGATAATACTCCCTTTATCCCTCTTTTCCTAAAGTCTAAAGCCTAAAGCCTAAAGTCTAAAGCCTAAACCCTACCTACAGATGATCGTATTAGTTACTCCTGCTCGATCGGTTTTTTCGGAATTGCTGCACTCAGATCCATGCTTATAGATCTTGATAGTCACTGGCTCCTGATTAGTTGTAGAACCATTCGCCGAGATCGTCATATTTTTACTGCTGGTGAAATTAATCGTTACGGGCAGCTTGCCGATCGCTTGTTCAGTTGTGCTACTTTTAGATCGATCGTGGGCAGTCTGCGTATAACTGCCCCACAGCGTGGTTCCCGCCTTGCCACTATATTCAACCCGATACTGCACCTCGTTACTAAACGGATTCCCAAACGTCCGTACACCAACCAAACTCAAACCAGTTACCACCGACCAAACCACATACAAACTCTTCACAGCTTTGCCTACCCTATGCTACACAGCCTTAATGTACCCAGTCAGTCGGTGTAAAGTACGGTCAAAATTATTAAAAAATTCTGGGACTTATTTTTTACTACGACTTTACCTAAATGACTGGAATATCTAGCTTGTAGTTCCGCGCTGTGCAGGGGAAATCCAGATCGATCATCTGGATTCGAGCACTAGTTATCTACCATTTTTTGTAAGACAGAAATTTCCCAGACATCGTAAGCTTGACTCGATCGCCATTAGGATCGACTTCTTTTTCCACATCCATTGTAAAATCGATCGCGCTCATGATCCCATCCCCAAACTTCTCTTGGATTACACTCTTGAGTGGTAATCCATACACCTGGATGATTTCATAGAAGCGATAAACAAATGGATCTGTAGGGACAACTGGCCCCAAGCCTTTGATTGGATAGGCTGTTAACTGCTCGATGTGGATACCGCCTAGTCCTAGAGCCTCGGTGAGTAATTTTGCCTCATCCTCAGACATCGCCGCTTGCTGGTAAAATACGGCAGCAATCCAAACCTCGTCTCGATTTAAAATTCTTTCTAAGTCGGCAAAACTCAAGCCTTTTCTTCGCTTGGCTGCGAATAGTGTGTTGGTAAGATCGGTTAGTTCTATCATCTAGGCTTGAATCTTTTACTGCTATTTTGAGTTAAATATAGACTAGGAAAATTATCTAAATAGTTATCTAGCGAACAGTATTTATCTATAATTATGGTTGCTAATTCCAGCCTTCACGAGCAAGTATTGAACTTTTCCGATCGATTACCTGTCTAAGATCTAAATCGTTGCTAGTGTGAGCCGATCTCATAATTAGCCTTATATCTATTCTGTTTTGGAGGTCGATCGATCATGCCTACTCATAAATATTTAGTTGTGCTAACCAGTGCGATCTGGCTGGTACTGGCAAATATCGCCCAGGCAGAACCAGCCAATCCCAAAGTGATTCATCTACTCAATCGGCTTAGTTTGGGTATTCGTCCTAGTGAGATCGAGCAGGTGAAGCAGTTGGGAGTGGATAAATATATCCAGCAGCAACTAAATCCAGATTCGATCGTCGAGCCAGCAATTTTAACCGATCGATTAAGTAAACTAGATACAATTAATCTCTCTCCTGTCGAATTATTTCAGCGGTATAATCCCAATCGCAAAATAGATATTCAAAGCCCTATTCCTAGCGATAAGAAAATTCAGCGACAGCAAGCTAGGCAAGTGACCAATCAAGCGATCGAAGCCAGATTATGGCGATCAATCTACAGTCAGCGACAGCTCAATGAGGTGATGGTGGACTTTTGGTACAATCACTTCAATGTTCATTCCGAAAAAGGGATTGATAAGCTGTGGGTAGGAGCATATGAACAGCAAGCAATTCGACCCTATGCACTGGGTAAATTTAGAGATTTATTGGGTGCCACAGCTCGACATCCAGCGATGTTATTTTATTTAGATAATTGGCGCAATAGCAGATCGAATCCTAATCAACAAGTCAAGAATAAGGGAATCAATGAAAACTATGCGCGTGAGCTAATGGAGCTACACACTTTAGGCGTAGACGGTGGTTATCAGCAAAGTGATGTACTGGCTCTAGCAAAAATTTTCACTGGCTGGGGCTTCAAACAACCAGGGCAGAAAGTACCCGATGGTTATAGTTTTCAATTTAATCGCAATCAGCACGAATCTGGTAACAAGATATTCCTTAACCAAAATATTGCCAGTGGGGGAATTGAAGAAGGCGAACAAGCTCTAGATTTACTAGCTAAACATCCTAGCACCGCTCGTCAAATCAGCTTCAAACTAGCTCAGTACTTTGTTGCTGATAATCCGCCCAAAAGTTTGGTAAATAAGCTAGCTAAACGTTTCACAGCAACCAATGGAGATATTAAGCCAGTTTTAGCAACCCTGTTTCAGAGTCCTGAATTTTGGGATCCCAAGTACTACGGGGCAAAATTTAAAACGCCTTATCAGTATGCAGTTTCATCAATTCGATCGACAGGTACAGAACTAAGCAATCCTAAAGTATTAAATGATTTTTTGAAGCAACAAGGGATGCCGCTCTATGGCTGTCCAACTCCCAATGGTTATAAAAACACTCAAGATGCTTGGCTCAATCCTGATAGTTTGACGCGACGAATTAACTATGCGACTAATTTAGCCAAGGGTAAATTACCGATTTCGGCATCGATAACTACTGCTTCTAATTCACCACTCCCAATCGAAAATGCTTTATCTTCACGCCTATCAATTTCAGTTGTCGATCCGGTTAAATTAGCAGCTACTTTAGGTAATAATTTCTCGACCCAGACTCAACAATCGATCGCGGCTAGTAATCCAGACATTCGGGCTGCATTAATTCTTGGTAGTCCTGAATTCATGAGGAAGTAATTTCGATCAGGATTTGGAGGATTTTCAGGATTGAGGTGCCTGTGCTGGTTTAGTTCCAAACTCTGCACAGGCAACTGTTAAGTTTCAACTGCCAACTTTTAACTCGAACTTATGAATCGTCGTCAATTTCTGATTCAATCTAGCCTCTTTTCTACGTCATCTTTAATTAGTATTGGGGCGCATGGTTGGGCGGCTCCGAGTATTGCCGCAGTAGATCCCAATCCTCAGCGATTAATTGTAGTATTTTTGCGGGGTGCGATCGATGGACTTAGCGTAGTTGTGCCCTATCGTGAGCCTACATACTATACCGATCGACCGACGATCGCTATTCCTCAACCAGGACAACCAAATGGCGCACTAGATCTCGATGGCAAGTTTGGCTTACATCCAGCCCTGGCACCGTTGTTACCGCTGTGGCAACAAAAAAGTCTCGCCTTTGTTCATGCTTGCGGTTCCAGTAATGAGACTCGATCGCATTTTGATGCTCAAGACTACCTCGAAAGTGGCACCCCAGGAGTGAAAAGCACCAAAGATGGTTGGATGAATCGGCTCTTGAGCGTGATGGCTGACAAAAATCCGATTCAAGCTGTCAGCGTCGGGGCGACTACTCCGCGCATCTTATTGGGGAAAAGAGCCGTCGCCAATCTTGCCTCAGGGCGCAATGCAGGCAGTCGCCAACAAATCGACAAACCCCAGGTGGCTAGCGCATTCGATCGAATGTATGGCAATAACGATGCTCTGAGCAAAACCTACCGTGAAGCTAGAATCGCCCGCACGGAACTACTTAAGGATCTTGAAGCTGAGATGAAGATGGCTAACAATGGGGCAACTCTGCCGATTGGTTTTCCTGATGATGCCCAAAGATTAGCGCGGCTGATGGCACGAGATCCGCGTATACAGATCTCGTTTCTCGCTGTAGGTGGTTGGGATACCCACATCAATCAAGGCGCGGCACAAGGGCAATTAGCCAACAATCTAGAGCGATTAGGCAAAGGTTTAGTCGCACTCCAAACCGGATTAGGAGCAGCTTATCAGAATACGACGATCGTGGTGATGTCCGAATTTGGGCGAACGGTGAAGGAAAATGGTAACGGTGGCACGGATCATGGACACGGAAATGTGCTGTGGCTGCTCGGTGGGGGCATCCGTGGTGGTACTGTCTATGGGAAGTGGACTGGACTGGAGCCAGCACAGCGTTATCAGGGACGAGATCTAGCTGTCACTACTGATTTTCGTGATGTGTTGGGAACAGTGTTAACGCGCAGATTAGCGATCGATCCTCGTAAGTTGCCGCAGATATTTCCTAAACATACTGGACAGATGCTAAATTTTGCCTAATGTACCCAAGTTGATACCCATAGAACGCCTACGATTAAAATCGTGGCTAGTAGTGCGAAGTCCGCCTGTCTTGTCTCGCTGTCTTGTCGTTTTTTTATTCGGGGGTTCCCCCCGAATAAAAACGCCGCTAAACCGTCTCCAGGGGTGACGCTACGCGAACGGGAAACCCGACGAGCGCGAGCCGCTACGCGGACTGAATTTCTTAGTCCGCGTAGGCGGACTTCGCAACATTAGCAGCGGTTTCTAACCGCTGAGGTTGTAGGTAGCAACTTAAGTTAATTAAATTGATGTCCCAAACTCTAAGCTCAATAGGAACCCTAGCCATAGCAAAAAATTGTACCGAGTCAGTTTCAGAGCTTGCTGAATAACGTCAGCGGTAATTGGTTGTAAATTGTCTCCCAACAGTGGCTTTTCCTGAACTTGTCCCTTGTAGTAATTTGTCCCGCCAACTTGTACACCCAAGGCAGCGGCATAAGCGCACTCACTCCAGCCAGAATTAGGACTGGGATCCTGGTTGGCATCTCGCCAACACAGCCGCCACAAAGTTAGTGGCTTTCTAGAAATGATGCCCAATGTCAGCACACTCAGCCGACAGGGTAGCCAAGTGAGTAGATCTTCAGATTTGGCACTGAACCAGCCTAGATCGGCGTATGGCTCACGCCGATATCCAACCATCGAATCTAGAGTACTCGCTGCTTTGTATGCCATTGCTAGGGGCACAGCCCCCACTGTGGGGATAAATAAACCAACGATCGCGTAAAATAATGGAGCCATCACGCCATCGATCGCATTTTCAGTAATCGTCTCAAACATAGCTCGATCAATCTCGCTAATACTTAGCTTATCTGTATCTCTGCCCACATACATACTCAGTCTCGATCGAGCCAAGCTCAGATCCTCAGGATCCACTGCTGACAAGACATCCTCCGCCGCCTGCCGCAAACTTCTACCTGCAAAACAGCTTGCTAGGGCGATCGATTGCACCCCGATACTTAGCCAAGGATGTATCCGCTCACAGGCATTAATTACTAGCCAACTTACTCCTCCGGTACCGATAATTAGTCCCCAAAATAACACTACCCCTGCGATCTTACGCAGATAAGGTTGATGGCAATATTTGAGAGTAAATTTGGTAAATTTATCGATGATCCAACCCATGACCTGAACTGGATGTAGCCATCCCCACGGATCGCCAATTAGGTAGTCTAGGTAAGCAGCGATGAAGAGTGGATGAATGGTGAATGGTGAATGGTGGATGGTGAATGGTGAATGAAACACGAATATTTAGTTAGTTAGTTGAAATTAGCTGAAATCTAGCTGTTAGCAATGGCGATCCAGACGAAGCCGCGCTCATGCTAACAACACTGCCATCCACCATCCACCATTCACCATCCACTATTCACTTAATTACTGGAAGTTCCTTGCCCACTAGACTCGGATCGCTGGGGGGAATACCTTCGATCGAAATCAATGATTCCATTACTGACTTGACAACTGGCGCGGCGACGGTACTGCCCAAGGCTTCAATCCCACCTTTTGGTCGATCGATTGCGGCAAAAACAACATAGCGATGTTTGGCATCTACAGGCAAAATTCCAACAAAGCTAGTGATTTTGCGATTGTCATCGCTGTAGCCACCACTACTCACCTGTTGAGCCGTGCCAGTTTTACCAGCAATCCGATAGCCAGAAATGCGGGCATTTTTGCCTGAGCCTCGAATCACAACGGTTTCCATCATTTTTAGCACAGCTTCAGTATTTGCAGGTGAAAAAATCTGGGTGGGTTCGGGTACAGTTGGCTTATCCTTCCGCAAACCTGCACTGTCGAATAAACCTTCAACCACATGGGGAGTGACTAATCTTCCGCCATTAGCAATACTGCCAAGCAGCGTCACCATTTGCAGGGGGGTTAATGTAAATCCCTGTCCAAAGGCGGTATTGGCTGGATAAAGTGGAGATGCTAGAAACTCACGCCGCTTGTGAAACAATCCCTGTCCTTCAGAGGGTAAATCGATCCCATATTTCTGACCTAAACCGATCCGTTGGAGCCAGTTGTAGTAAGTCTCTGGCTTGAGTTTTTCCATGATTTTGACCATTCCCACATTGCTGGAAACTTCCAGTACTTTGGCAATATCGATGTCACCATATTTTTCCAAGTGGGAATTGCGAATCGGCTTGAGACCTTTGAAAACTGTAATCGTTCCAGGATCGTTGATGATCGTACTGGGCTTGATTGCGCCATTCTCTAGAGCAATTGCAATATTGATAGGTTTGAAAGTCGAACCTGGGTCACATGGCTCCGAAACAGCCCAGTTTTCTAGTAAGCTTGCCTGTCGTGCCGTGCCAACCCGCTTGCCATAATTTTCCACATCTCTGGAGTAATTATTGGGATCGAAAGTAGGATAGACAACCAAAGATCGCAATGCTCCAGTATCGGCATCCATCACAATGACCGTGCCCCGATTGGCATTCCATTTTTTTACCTGCTGTTCCAGAGCCTCTCTAGCCGCCCGCTGAAGCCGTAAATCGATGCTCAGACGCAGTTTGAGGTCATCAGTGTGCAAATAGTCGGGGGTGACTCGATAGGGAAGAATATTGCCTCTGGCATCTTTGATCAATGGGTATTCAGTTACCTTTCGCTCCAAGATCTTTGTCTGACTGCGTTCGACTCCAGTTGGAGCTTTACGATCCTGGTTGATATATCCCAACACTGAGGCCAGCATATCTTCCTGCGGATAAAAACGGGTATAGTCAAGTTCACCTTGACTAATATCCAATCCTTCGAGTTTCAAAGCGCGCAGCCGATTTTTGATATTTTCGTCCAAACCAGTGCCGAGTAGTACTGCTTTTTCGCGAACTTTTCCTTCTTTATCATAAAATTTTGCCCGTATTTCCGCTGGCTGCTTGTCCAAAATTGGGGCTATTCTCTCCGCCATATCTAGCGGATCAATTTTGCGGGTAGTGCCTCTTTTTGATTTCCCTTCCGCAAAAATAGTTTCGCTAAAAACTCTAGGCCGAGCGTATAAGGTATAGCTGGGGCGATCGATTGCAATTTGATTATTCGATCGATCGATAATGGTGCGTCGTGGCACGATTGGTCGCATCGTGATACTTTGCTGCGCCTGTGCTTGCTTTGTCAAGTTGGCGGTGTCTACTACCTGCAACCATACTAGTCTCAACAGCAGCCCCAATGCGCCCAATCCCAATGCCGCCAGGATTCCAGCTAATCTCAACTTGGGATTTAGTTCCAAAGATTGGCGATGGCGGGACTTGGTATTGGCATCGCCAATTGAAGATCGACGACTGCTACCGAGTTGCGCTGAATGCTTCCGACGGATATTGGCCATTGAATTAATGCGTTTGGGGTAAAAGATTGATTGTCTTTTCTTGACGCATCGACTGGGAGGGAACATCTCAGTCGATGCGTCGCTGTCTCTTAATCAAAACGTAACATTTAAACCGATCGAACTCAAAAAAATGGGTTAGAATCTGAACACATTACTGCCTGGTGATTTTAAAAAAACTATCGAACAGACTAGGTAAATTTAAGATCAAGAGTAAAGTTAGAATTGATTCGCCAGTCAGGATGGAGCATGTCCAAGTAATCGATCGCTAGCTTATTTTAAGTCGCTGATTATACATTTGCTTTACTGCTGATTTTACCAAGCATCTATTCAGACAACCGACATCTAAGCTATTGTTGATTACAATATCCACAAAACTAGTTGTTACAAATGAAACAGCAAAGTAGTTCAATCGTAACTCTTGCACTACTATTAGTAGCTGGTGGCACTACCATCAAAGCTAGTGCCCAAACGGCTGCTGATAACTTCCCGATGCCCGCATCTGTGGCATCAGGAACAAAAATCCAGCTTGATGGCTCTAGTAGCCTGCAATCCGTCAATCAGGGTCTTAAAGACCGATTTCAGAAGCAATTTTCAGGTGCAGAAGTCACCGTACCCACAGAATACCAAGGTAGTGATAGTGGAGTCAAAGCAATTGCTGAAGACAAAGCCGATATCGCTGGTATCGGTCGGGACTTAACAACAGCAGAAAAAGCGCAAGGTTTAGCTGCTAAGAAAATTGGTAGATCTAAAATCGCCATCATCGTTAGCAAAAATAACCCCTACACGGGGAACCTAACCCTCAAAGATTTCGCAAAAATCTACCGAGGTGAAGTTACTGATTGGTCACAATTACCCAGTGCAAACGGGGCTAAGGGCAAAATCAAGGTCATCGATAGACCGGAGTCTAGCGATACTCGACGGGCATTTGCCAACTATCCAGTTTTCCAGAATGGCAAGCTCAGAACTGGCGCAAATGCTGAGAAACTGACTGAGGATTCGACCAAATCAGTTGTCGAAAAACTTGGTGAAGATGGGATTGGCTATGCGCCAGCAGACCAAATCAAAGGTATCGATGGCATTAGAGCCGTCACCCTCCACAGTACCCAGCCAGACAATCCTAAGTATCCATTTTCACAGCCGCTAGTCTACGCTTACAAAAATAAAGGTGGCAAGGTTAGTGATGGTGCCAAGGCATTTCTGGGATATGTCAGTGATCCGGCTGTAAAAACAGCGATCGCTACTGGCGTGGCAGGAGCCGCAGGTACAGATCCAGCGGTCACAACAACCCCAGCCGCGACAACTAGCCCAGCGACTCCAGCTCCGGCAAACACAACGACTACTACCACAGAGACAACAACCCCACCAACAGGTGAAACCACGACTTCAGGCAGTACTACTACCACCACAACTGGCACGACGACTGACAACACTAAAGGTGGCTTTCCGTGGTGGTGGATTGCTCCACTGCTAGCAGTTGGCGGTGGACTATTATGGTTATTTGGTCGGGATAAACCCCAGCCAGATGCGCCGATCGCACCTATCCCTGACACAACGTCTGGGACAGGGATTAAACCACTTTACCCACCTCAGCCACAGGGTCGCACGCCCAGAGGCGATGGCTTGTCTGGCGATCTCTCTGGCGATGTCTCAGCTCTTGGTGGCGGCTACCGTCCCTCTGGCGACCTGCGATCGGGAGATCTCCGCTCTGGTGACTTGTCAGCGACTCTACCCTCGCCGCCAAACATCAACACTACAAATATTCCCAACGTTCCCAACATCAACTTTAATGGTGTCGTCGATACCGTCAAAACAAACGTTGATGGAATCGGACTAGCTGGTGGTGCTGCCATCGCTGGTGGTGCTGCTGCGGCAGCCGCTCTTGGCAAAGGGATGTTTGATCAGGCTAAAGGCACTGAACCATCTGGCGAATTGCTGTTGCCAGAGATCAAAGCCCCAGAGCTTAAAGCTCCAGACATTGACCTTTCAAACCCTCTAGAAGGCTTGAAAGACAAGTCATCTAACCTAACTCCTGATTTAGAGTTTGGCAACCCCCTAGAAGGCATTAAGGCTAAGATTGGTGACTCGATCGAAGGTGGCGGTGCAGCCGCAGCAGCTTTCGGTGGTGCTGCAATTGCTGGTGGTGCTGCCCTAACTGGTAAGGTTGGCAACATCTTTGATAACGATCGACCTGAATCATCAGATCTCAGCCTCGAAATGCCCAATTTTGAGCCAGTTGCTGACATTCAAGCCAGAGCGGCGGATCTGACTCCCGATCTGAATCTCGAATCAACTCCAGGCATTTTTGATCAAGTTGGCGACTTTATCCAAGACGGCGGCGGCGCGATTGCTGCTGGTGGTGCTGCGGCACTAGCTGGCGGTGCAGCCTTGGCTGGCGGTGCAGGTAAGTCAGTTACGGATCTATTTGGCGGCAACACAGAAGAAGCTGCCCCAGAAGAAATCTGGCTCGATGAGAATAGCGATATCGGTAACGATCCATTCAACTTTGGCAATCCATTGGATGCTGTCACAGATAAAGCTGCTGACCTCAAAGATCAAGCTGGCGAGTTAATTCCCGATTTCGGCAACGATCCATTCAACTTTGGCAATCCATTGGATGCTGTCACAGACAAAGCTGCTGACCTCAAAGATCGAGCTGGCGAATTAATTCCCGATCTCAGTGAAGATCCATTTGACTTTGACAGTATCACTGGCAAAGCTGGTGACTTTATTCAAGGTGGTGGTGCCGCAGCAGTTGCTGCTGGTGGCGCGGCTGTGGCTGGTGGTGGCGCGGCTGTGGCTGGTGGTGCAGCGTTATTTGGTGGCGACAAGAAACCAGATATTGCTGAATTCGACCTACCCAACCCCGAACTGGATACTTTCAGTCGCGATCTAGACGCAATCGGCATTGATGGGTTTGATGAAGATCCGTTTGCGGGTTT
>JANNBD010000498.1:0-10525 GCA_031385105.1 Chamaesiphon sp. OTE_78_metabat_374 | reverse complement strand
TGATCAGAACTGGACAAAAGTGGTTAATGATTCCCAAAGCTTTCAGCTTCTACGCGGGGACATTGCCACGCGGATTGGTGATTTGGCGGGAGCGCAATTCGATCGAATCTATTTTGATCCACCCTATGCTGGAGAATTGTATCAGCCTGTGCTGGCAGCAATCGATCGATATCAACTGCTCGCACCACTGGGCGAAATCGCCGTGGAGCACAGCCCCGATCCCAAGATTAGTAGCTTGCCCTTGGATCTACCAACGCTGAAAATTTGCCGCCATAAAACTTATGGCAACACGGCTATCTCTTTTTATCAGATCGAGCAACTCGCAGGATAGATCGGTGGAAGTTAGAGAATGGAGCAGTGAACAGACACTACTGAAAATCCAACCATCCACCATCCACTATCCACTATCTACAAACCAACTTGGTTACTGCGCTTGTACTGCATGTATGCCGCGACAAACAAGCCACTGAGCGTAATGAAGACTAAGCCAAGCACGATTCCGGCTAGTAATGGTTCTACCATGTTGAGACTCCGTGTTAATTAAAATAATTTCCTCTAGCGTATCGGGTTTCAGGGTGTTGATGCAAGATCTTCGAGCTACTTCTAGTAGATTTTGCGGTATTCTGTCGATCCTCTCTGTTTCCTCGCGACGGTAAATCAACGATAAATAACTTTACAATCAGATAAAAAGCTTAAGATATTTAAGAAATGTTTCATAAGTCTGAGATTTGTGGATAAACTAGTGAGTGTGGACAACAGCACTTGTTGCAGAACCCACATTATCGCTTCAGCAACCTCAGTATAACTTCGTCATTAAGTAGGCACGTCTTGGATATTCGACTACCTAAACTCAGTCAAACATCGTGGCAGCAGATTGGATCGATCGTGATGGC
Source organism: Chamaesiphon sp. OTE_78_metabat_374 (assembly GCA_031385105.1). GTDB lineage: Bacteria > Cyanobacteriota > Cyanobacteriia > Cyanobacteriales > Chamaesiphonaceae > Chamaesiphon. Next base: position 9,632 of record JANNBD010000498.1, on the reverse strand, counting down.
TGGCTTGTCGATCTGTCTATGCGCGATCGTCGGTTGGCACTCACTTCAAGAATCTAACCCATATGTCACAGGCGTATTGGCAAAAACAGGCGATCCAACACTCGGACATGCCATCTTCCAAATCAACTGTAGTGGTTGTCATGGGCTAGATGCAGGTGGCAGGGTCGGCCCTAGTCTACGCGAAATTTCCAAGCGCAAGTCTCCTCACAGTTTAATCGAACAAGTGATTAGCGGCAACACCCCCCCGATGCCTCAATTTCAACCCAGTCAGCAGGAAATGGCCGATTTACTTAGCTATCTTACTACCTTGTAAGGAGAGTAGAGGGCACTGTCTTGATCCGCTGTCTTGTCGTTTTTATATATCTCCCCCAGGAGAATATAACGCCGCTAAACCCTCTCCCTTGGAGACGCTACGCGTTGGCGTTGGCGGAGCATTTGCCTTAGCAAAAGCCTGCGCTCTGCGCTTACGGGGAACTCAAGGAGCGCGCATCGCTTCCCACCATCTAACTTTCAGCTACCTACAACCTCAGCGGTTAGAAACCGCTGCTAGTAGTGCGAAGTCCGCCTACGCGGACTAAGAAATTCAGTCCGCGTAGCGGTGCGCGCTCGTCGGGTTCCCCGACGGTTTAGCGGCGTTTTTATTCGGGGGTTCCCCCCGAATAAAAAAACGACAAGACAGCGCAACAAGACAGGCGGACTTCGCAACATTAGCCACGATTTTAATCGTAGGTGTTCTATGGGTAGCAACTTGGGTTAAGTAAGACTTTTCTCAATTTCAGAAAGTAGCCCAGCAGGTATAAAGAGCCACACAAAACTGGCTGGTGAGTATCTGGAGCAGCCATCGCCGCCGTTAAGCCCGTAGTTAAGTCTGTGTAGGTATCGATCGAATCTAAACCACTACAGGCAGATTGAGCAATACTAGCAAGTTCAGCCGGATCTGCGGAACTGTGATCGGGGACAGGTACTAGGTACAGTCGATCGCCAGGGCGGAGCAAAGCTGCAAATATTTCCAGGTGTGATTTGGTCGAGAGCATCCCCATCACCCAACTAATCGGCGTATTTAGGGTATCGACATACTGCCGCAAAGCGATTGCTGCGGCTGGATTGTGAGCACCATCGATCAACAAGTTGCGATTCCGCAAAGCGGAGGCTGTGCCTAACGGCAGGCTATCGCCTGACGGTAGGCTAACGCCAACGCCAACGCCAACGCACCAAGTTGTCCATTGAATTCGTCCTTGCCATTGGGTATTTGCCATCCCTGTGACGATCGCTTCGTCACTAATTTTCCATCCAGACTGGCGTAGAGTCTGAACCGTAGCGATCGCCAGTGCCGAATTTGTCAGTTGCATCTGACCGAGTAATGCCAGCGGATATTCAATCCCACCAAATTCGACCCAGGGCAGTCGATCTGCTGATAATAGTGTTTGTGGTATCGATCGAGGTTTTGAGGTTTTCTGGGCAGGTTTAACCCAGGTTGCTGGACAATTTAGGGCAGCGATCCGTTCGGCGACAACAGCAGTGGCATCAGGTGGCAGCGTACCAATAATTGCGGGACAATTGAGTTTGAGAATACCTGCTTTCTCGCCTGCAATCTTGGCAACAGTGTCACCGAGCTGTTGCCAATGTTCGAGACTAATCGACACAATCACCGTCGCCAGGGGATTGGCACATACATTAGTTGCATCTAGCCTACCGCCGAGTCCCACCTCAATTACTGCAATGTCTACCTGAGACTGAGCAAAATATAGCCACATCGCAGCAGTAACGATCTCAAACTGAGTCGGGGTAGGTGTTGTAGGATCGATCGTGGCAATCACTCGATCGATCGCCGCTACCGCAGACTCTGTACTAATTGGCTGGTTATCAATACAAATGCGCTCATTCCAATCGACTAAATGCGGCGACGTATATCGACCAACTTTATAGCCTGCTGCGGTGAGAATTGTCGAAAGGTAAGCACAGACAGAGCCTTTGCCATTAGTCCCCGCCACATGAATGATCGGGACAGAGTGATGGGGAGAGTCAAGTGCTGTCAATAAAGTTTGAATCCGGCTCAGTCCTAGATTTACCCCAAATTGATGAAACGGTGCTAGTAGTTGATCGATATCTGAAATTAGGTCAGTCACGCAATAGTCGTAGAAAATCTCGATCGCAGTATAACCTGCTACAAACCCAACTTTTTGGAAAAAGTCGGGTTTGTGTCCCAACCAGCATCGCGATTACCATAACTTCCAAACTAAATATTTTTTTGTCCTGAATGGCTTCAAGTCAGTGTGTATATATATTCAGCAGGCACAAATCAAGCTTGGAACATTCCACAATTCGGCAGCGTCAAGTTTTGTAATCAGGAAAAAATTCAATCCTGACGGCTCAACTTAAACGAAACTCAGGTTTGGAATGGTTATTCTCTCTGACAGAGAAAGCCCCAAAACATGTTTGGTCGAGCTAATTTACTTAAAATGGGAAACTCAAAATGAAAAAGAATATCGTCGCGCTAGTCATGATTTGCTCCTCCGTTGCTACTCTAGCAATGAGTGCTCCAGCTAGAGCTGGAATGGGTACCAGTTCGATTGGTCCGTCCTTGTTAATCGGCAACGGCAGTACCAACATTGGTATTGATTCTAAGTTCGGTGTTAGTGACAATCTCTCAATTCGTCCATCAGTTTACTTCGGCAACGGTGCAACTTTATTCGGCGCAGCTTTGACTTACGATTTCGATTTGAGCCGCTCTAGCAAGTTTCAATTCACTCCATATCTTGGTGGTGGTGTACTAATCGGAAGTGGTGGCGGAAGTTCTGAAACCGTGGGATTATTCACTGGTGGTGCTGATTTTGGGGTTTCTGATAGCGTAGATCTTAAAGCTGCGTTGGTTGTACCATTCAACGGCAACAATTCAACCACCGCTGTTACCCTCGGTGCTGGTTTCAAGTTCTAGGATTTTTAGATACTGTAAATACATTTCAGTTAATTCTGAAATGTATTTCTAGAATAATGGCCTTCTCTAATTTAGAGGAGGCTTTTCCATGTTTTTATCTTTCAGCCATTGAGCATAAAGATCGGGACGTTTGGATTGAGTTCGATCGAGTTGTTGTTGATGTCGCCACTGGGCAATTTTCTCATGATTGCCAGACATTAATACCTCTGGTACGCGCAAACCGCGAAATTCAGCGGGGCGAGTATAGTGGGGATAATCCAGCAATCCATCTTCAAAACTATCTGTTTTCAGTGATTCTACTTTCCCGACAGTTCCAGGTAAGAGCCGCGTAATTCCATTGATCAACGTCAGTGCCGGAATCTCACCACAAGTCAGCACAAAATCACCGAGGGAAATTTCCCTGTCAACAATATTCATTACCCGTTCATCAATTCCTTCATAATGACCGCAAACAATCACTAATTGCTCGTAGCCGTATCGCAATTCCTCAAGCAAGGCTCGATCGATCTTCTCACCTTGAGGACTCATAAACAGCACCTGTCGCCGTGGCAGCACAGGTAATGACTCAACTGCCGCAAAGATCGGTTCTGGCTTCATCACCATCCCCACACCGCCCCCATAGGACTCATCATCGACCTTGTGGTGTCGATCGGATGTAAAATCACGAGGATTGGTTAGATGTACTGAGGCAATCTCTTTTGCAAGGGCTTTGCTGAGTAATCCACAACCGAGTGGGGATGTGAAAAATTCAGGGAAGAGGGTGATGATGTCAAAACGCACGGGCAAAAAGATCGATCGGATGTGTGCTTATTTTAACCCAAGTTGAATCTGATAAACTTGGAAGTTATTTTTGAACTAATGCACGAGCTGAATTGATTTAGGCTTATGCTTAGTCCCTCGTCCCTGTGACGATAAAAGTTATGCGAAAGGCAATATTTGTAGCATGATCGGCCATCCGTTCGAGATGACGAATGGTTAGAGCGAGTAAAATAGTCGGCTCGATCGATCCTGATAGATTGGTTTGACTGGCTAAAGTTTGATAGATCTCGTCGTAGGCGAGATCGACAGTATCATCTAATTTGTGGACAGTTGGGCCTGCCGTGCCGTCGAGGGTAGCCAGTGCGACTAAACTAGACTCTAGCATGGCTCTGGCGTGGTGAGACATCTGTTCAATCGCAGGCATACAAGGATGCTCGGCATAGGGAAATAACTTGAGCGAAATCTCGCCTAGATCCTTGGCATAGTCCCCAATCCGCTCTAAGTCTCGCACCATTTGCATGAAGGCACTCAGCAGCCGTAAATCCTGGGCAATAGGTGACGCAAACGCCATTAATTCGGCGCATTCTAATTCAATTTGATGATAGTAGCGATCAATCTTGAGATCGAGCAGCGGGATCTGCCCAGTGGTATCAATTTCCCGTTGAAACAGAGATCGATGCGCCAGCCTAAAGGAATTTTCGACTAACGCGCCCATTCGCAGCAGATCTTGCTCTAAACTGCGGCTGCGATATCTAAACTGTTTTGATTCGTTCAATGAATAAGAGGTAGTCACGTTTAGGAGATAATTATAATATCTAAATAAGCATCTACTAAATTTAGATAAGTGGTAGTTACCTTATATTACAACTATTAAGAGATGAGTTAATGTTGCCAAAAACACGATCTGTATATTTTGTGCAGGATCTGTGGAATAAATAACGGCATTGCTGAGGTAAGGTATGATTTGCCCTCACCCCAGCCCCTTAATTATTCGGTAAAATAATCTTGAACCAAGCCCCACCAGTATTAGGGTGATTATTGGCAACGATCGATCCTTGATGTGCGAGGATAATCTGCCGGACAATCGCCAGCCCCAATCCACTGCCAGTAGTGTGAACATCAAAATGACTACCAGTCGGTAGACGTTGACGAGAAACATCACCGCGATACAACCTGTCGAAAATATGCGGTAGATCGGTTGGGGTAAATCCCGATCCATCGTCCCAGAAATCGATCTCAACCTGATTCGATTCGAGGATTTGAATATCGATCGAAATGTGGCCGCGATCGGGGCAATATTTGATACTATTGTCAAAGAGATTGACTAACACTTGGGTAAATCTAGCTGAATCGATTTCTAAGATCAGTTGTGACAAACCTGTACAGCTAAATTCGATTTGTTTTTGAGCAGCAATCGGGGCTAAGGTATGCCAGACATCCTCAATTAGCCGCATCAAGTCTACCAATCCTAGTCGCAAATTTTGAGTACCAGGTGTCTCCAACCGACTGAGTTCTGAGAAATGCTGAACTAGATCGATCGATCGATTAGTTTCGGTGAGGATCCGATCTGCCCAGCGCGTCAAATCGGGGGTGACTTTAGCCTGTAATGTTTCCGCGAGTAAATAAATTGATGTCAGTGGGGTGCGGATTTCATGGGCGAGATCTCCCAGCCAGCGTTCTTGGGCAGTGGCGGCATCAACTCGATCTTGCTGATTTTCAATAAATATGGCCATCGCGCCATCAGCGCAGGGGATACAGTTGGCTTTGAGCCAAATTGATTGAGAATCTGCTGCTTCCTGATAACCGAAATGAAATTGCCAAATTAGTTCATTGGCAACTTGATTCGATCCGCTTGCCGCAGCACTCTGCAACCGAACTCGATCGATAAATCGATCGAGTTCATAAGAACGAACCAATTCTAACAGTAAGCTAGTTTTGCCAGTATTCCATTTATTAATTTGTAGCAAGCGTTGAGCTGCTTGATTGCACCATAAAACTTGATTTTCAGCATCAAGTTGCAAATAGCCAATCGGGGCTTCTTGCAATAAGGATTGCCATCCGAATAACTGTTCCTGGAGTTGAGCCTGCTGTTTTTGACTAATGATTGCTCTGCGACGCAACTGCGAAACAATTGGTAGCGAAATATCTTCACGATCTACCGCTGATTCCATTACTGCCAAAACTTGCTGGAGTTGTCGCTTGACTGCGGATTCACGCCAAGCATAGCAACTGCCTGCACCAACTACTAACCCAGCAACTGTAGAGATAAAAATGGCTAAAAACAACATGATGCGATAACAGATTGAAACAATCGCCAACCTTAGATGCTGCGGCTATTCACTTACTATAGGTGTAAATTGACTAACTGTTAGATTTCAGTCTAATCGATCGAGTATTTTTCTACCATATTTGGGTATTGTCAGCTAATAATATTCGGTAATTCTGTGATCTGGCTCATAACCACCAGCATCAATCACCTCGATACGAATTATTGTTGCTGGTAACGGAGGTTACTATTGTCAGATTTGCCGTTGCCTGCTATTAATAGTGTAGCCGACAATAATTTTAAGCTACCCCGACTTTTCAATATTCCAGATCGTTTCTTTGTCGTTTCCGTCACTAGTGAAAATGCTCGCACTCAATATGTTGAATAACTCTGATATTCAGAATCTGGGCACCGTCACTAATCGTATTTTAGTTGTAGAAGATGAAGCGTCGATTCGGGAATTGATTGTATTAGGTTTAGAAGAAGAAGGGTTTGAAGTAGTTGCTGTCGGTGATGGTCAAACAGCATTAAATAAATGTCAAGTCCAAACGTTGCAAGCTCAAGATTTCCCGTTCGATTTAATTGTGCTCGATCTAATGCTGCCGCAGGTTAACGGTCTAGATTTATGCAGATTTTTGCGCTACAAGGGCAATCATGTGCCAATTTTGATGGTTAGTGCCAAAACTACCGAAACAGACCGCGTATTGGGGCTAGAAATTGGTGCTGATGACTATATTAGCAAGCCGTTCAGTATGCGAGAATTTGTGGCACGTTGCCGCGCTCTGCTCCGACGCAATCGATTGAACACACCAATCGAATCATCAACTCTCCAATTTCAAGATATCACTCTCTATCCTGACGAATATCGCGTAGTAGTGCGGGGAGATATCGTCAATCTCTCCCCCCGCGAATTTCGACTCCTGGAGCTATTTATGCAAAATCCCCGCCGCGTCTGGGGGCGAGAACAGTTGCTCGACAAAGTGTGGGGAATGGACTACATTGGCGATCGCAAAACCGTCGATGTCCATATCCGCTGGCTGCGGGAAAAACTCGAACTCGATCCCAGTCAACCGCAATACATCACCACCGTTCGCGGCTTTGGTTATCGATTTGGTTAATTAGTGAATAGTGGATAGTGAATAGTGAGTAATTAGCAATTAGCAATTAATTAGTAGGTGCAATCATTTGCTACGTATAGCAACAGTTTAAACCATATCTGGTGGGCAGTGCCCATTCTACTTGCTGGTATTAGCTATCCACTATTCACTATTCACTATCCACTATCCACTATCCACTATCCACTAATTAACCGAATCTACCAGAGACATAATCATTGGTGCGGGCATCTACTGGAAACGAGAAAATTTGTTTAGTTTCGCCAAATTCTACCATTCGTCCAATCCGACTTTCATCAGTGCTGAAAAAAGCAGTATAGTCAGAAACTCTAGCTGCTTGCTGCATGTTGTGAGTAACGATCGCGATCGTCAAATCATTGCGTAAACTGTGCATTAGCTCTTCAATTTTCATCGTGGCGATTGGATCCAACGCCGAGCAAGGTTCATCCATTAATAATACCTGTGGCTTGACTGCTAGGGCACGAGCAATGCACAATCGCTGCTGCTGTCCACCGGACAATCCTAATGCTGACTTATGTAATTTATCTTTGACTTCATGCCATAGAGCTGCACCTTGTAATGCTGATTCAACCACGAGATCGAGGTCAGATCGGCGCACTTTCTCCTCTCCAATTTTGACCCCGTAGGCAACATTTTCATAGATACTCATTGGAAAAGGATTGGGCTTTTGAAATACCATGCCGATCTGTCTTCTCAATTGATTGAGATTGACTTGCGGGTGATAGATATTCTGACCATAAAACTCAACTTGTCCCTCAGTTTTAATACTTCCTTCTAGCTCACCAATTCGATTGAGTGCTTTGATAAAAGTAGACTTTCCGCAACCAGATGGCCCAATGATTGCTGTCACCCGATTTTGGAAAATACTCATATTAATATTTTCCAGTGCCCGCACTGCTCCATAGAAAAAGCTCAAGTTATTAACCTGGATTGCGGTTTGAGCGCGAGGGACAAAATCGTTTAATACGTGCATAAAATTAAAACTAGGTTTAAATAATGTGTCTAATGTTTGCTATGGCAATCCTATTTGAAAAGCTACCGTGTCTTTTCTTTCTCTGCGCTCTCTGCGCCTCTGCGGTTAAAAAACATTAGTGGAGCAGTACTAGAAAATTTGAAACTCAAATAGGACTGCTATATTCTATCTTGCTCGATTGGAAAAAATCCGAGCTGATAAATTAATGAATAAAACAAGACTGAGTAAAAAGAAAGATGCCGTCCAAACTAATTGATTTTTAACTGGATCGGGGTCGTTATATAAGTTAAAAATTAGAATCGGTAAAGAAGCCGTTGGACTGAGTAGATTTGATGCCCAGTCTTGGGCAAATAGAGCAGTAAACAGCAGAGGTGCCGTCTCCCCAATCCCGCGTGAAATTGCTAGTAATACCCCAGTAACTAGGGCTGGAAAAGCACTAGGTAGAATGATTCGGGCGATCGTTTGAAATTTACTCCCACCCAATCCAGCCGAAGCTAGCCGCAGATTAGTCGGAACTAGCTTCAAAACTTCTTCTGTTGTCAGGGCAATAATTGGCAACATTAAAATTGACAACGCTACACCACCAGCCAACGCGCTGTAACTAAAATCAAATAGTTTCTTACTACCTAATACAATCAGATCGTAGGTAAAAATACCAACGACGATCGAAGGTACTCCAGTCAAAATCGTATTTAGAAATTTGACAGCCCGATTGATCTTACTGCTCGGTTCATATTCAGCCAGATAAATCCCTGTCGCTACACCAATCGGAATGCTCAGTAATGAGGCAATTGTAATCATCGTCAATGTACCCGCGACTGCATTGGCAAAACCATCATCGATGATTGGCTTGGTAAACATGACGGCTGTCAGTCCAGGCAAGCCTTTGGAGATGATATTCCACAATACTGAAATCAGTGGGGACATACCGATGATCGTTAACACCACCGCTACAACAGTCATCCCTCGATCGAATAAACTTCGCAGGGGGGACAATGGTGTAACTAATTTAGTCGTTTCTGGGTTGTTCATCTGATTATTTGTCACCACGCTCAACTAACCTCACCAATCCAATCGCACCAACGTTTACAACCAGAGTAATCGCAAACAAAATCAGCACCAAATAAGTTAGTGCGCCAACGTGAATGTCTTCCTGCGCCTCGGCAAATGTATTTGCCAAGATCGCCGGAATCGAGTAGGCAGGTGCAAAGACTGAGGGGCTAATATTTTCAGCATTGCCAATTACCATTGTTACTGCCATTGTCTCACCCAGTGCTCTACCCAACGCTAACATCACCCCACCGACAATTCCCGAAAAAGCTTTGGGCAAAACCACTCGAAAGATCGTTTCCCAACGAGTAGATCCCAGAGCCATTGAGCCAGTTCGGAGGTAATTGGGCACAACCAATAATACTTCCCGACTGACAGCCGCCACCGTTGGTAAGATCATGATCGCCAGCAATATCCCCGCTGTCAATAGTCCAGATCCAGATGGCTCGGTGCTAAATAAGGGGATGTTGGCAAATTTGCTGTGGAGCATCTGTTGGATCGGCAGCAGAATCG
>JANNBD010000408.1:0-6823 GCA_031385105.1 Chamaesiphon sp. OTE_78_metabat_374 | reverse complement strand
AGATTGAATGACATAAATGTCGTTCCTGTTGATGGTCCACCATTGTAGATTTTATAATCACCTTTTTTTTCTTCTTTTTTGAGCAGAGAAAAGAAATCTGGTGAGACACCATATGAATCCAAACCACCCGATCTAAATTGAACTAGGGATGTATCGGTCGATTCAACAATTTGCCAGACGATCCGGTCGATATAAGGTTGAGACTTACCATCGGCACCCTTGCGCCAGTAGTAGGGGTTTTTCTTAAACACCAATCTTTCCCCAGGTGTGTAGGAATCTAGCATGTACATGCCATTTGAAACCAAGTCAGCAGGCTTAGTATTTAGACCCCAAGTACCTAAGAATAGGGGTTTTCCTTTTTCGTCTTTTTGATTAATAGTCGGACGTAATTTATGGGCAGGTAAAATACTAATCCCTAAAGTTCGCAAGAATGGTGCAAAGGGTTCTGGCGTTGTAAATTCAATTCGGCTACTATCGATTTTTTTAACCGTTGGAAGTTTTCGAGCCTTGCCAATCTTGAGGATATCCCTAGTGTCAGTAGGAATCTCTTCATTAAAATAAACTTCATTAAAAGTAAACGCCACATCATCGATCGTCAAAGGTTGACCGTCTGACCATTTAAGATTAGGTTTGAGCGTGAAAACAACACTTTTAGTGTCTGGTGAAATCGTCCATGATTCAGCCAGTGCTGGTGTAATTTCACCCTTACCATTTTCCGTAACTAGACCTTCACCAACATAGCCAAAAATATTTGGTGATTCGTTACTAAGTGCTGGGTTGAAAGTTTTAGGATCGCTCAAAATTGCATAAACTAATTGATTGTTAGTCTGAGCAGAAGAGGATTTGATGATTTGCTGACAGCTACTAATCCCTAGCATGATCGCCATCATCACGCATACAATCGACCAGCGTTGCCATTTAGTAGATAACATATTTTTTGACATAATTACAATTATCTCAGCCCCAGCCACTGACTGTAATATATTTTTTAGATCGGATCTGATAAGTACAATCTACATTAAAATTGAGTCACGAATTACCCCTCATCCCTAATTTTGTGAATCTACGTCTTCTGATCCCATTTTTTGATTCAACTGTAAAGGATTGGTCATTAACAGCCAGATTAATGCGGTGGTTAACTTTTTTATGGCTGGCGATCGGTCTGTTTGTGCTGTTCTCAGCGTCCTATTATCATGGGGAAATTGATAACAAAAACGGCTTTTTTTATTTTAATCGTCAAATCGCTGGCATTGTGGGCAGTCTGTTTATCTTCAACTTAATTGTCCATACACCGTTACAAAAAACACTAAAAGTCTCACGCTGGTTCTTATTTGGGATTTTAGGACTGCTGCTGCTAGTCTTGACTGGGATGGGGAAAACAACCTATGGGGCCTCGCGATGGATTGGGTATGGGCCAATCCAAATTCAACCATCAGAGCTAATTAAACCATTTTTAGTATTGCAAGGAGCAACACTATTTGGGCGGTGGGATCGACATTCAACTAAAGTGAAAGTCATCTGGCTGGGCGTATTTATGATCATCTTATTCGCAATCCTCAAGCAACCAAATCTCAGTACTACTTCTATTTGTGCGATTGGTTTATGGTCGATCGCTTTTGCCGCAGGTTTGTCACTGCGATATTTAGCTGGAACCGCGATTGGGGCGGCGTTGGTTGCGGTGCTGAGTATTGCAGTCAATGAATATCAACAAAATCGACTTTCTTTCCTCAATCCCTGGGCACCCCAATATCGATATGATGACGGCTATCAGTTGATTCAAAGCTTGCTGGCAGTCGGATCTGGCGGAACTTGGGGCAAAGGTTTCGACGCATCGATCCAAAAATTGGGCTATCTAAAATTTCAGGATACAGATTTTATTTTTGCAGTGTTTTCCGAGGAGTTTGGGCTGATTGGCGGGATATTTTTGCTGCTGATCATTATGAGCTATGCCACTTTGGGTTTATATATTGCTAGCCGTAGCCGCCACCCGATACATCGTCTAGTTGCAGTAGGCACTACAACTTTTATTGTCCTCCAGTCACTCATCAATATTGGTGTTGCAGTGGGCACCTTTCCAACAACGGGAGTACCACTACCGATGTTTAGCTATGGTGTTACGTCTGTACTCTCATCGCTAATTCAGTCTGCACTGCTAATTCGGGTTGCCAGAGAAGCAGAAACCGCTCCAGTTGTCCAACTTGGGAGACAGGTATGAGAAATCAGTCATTTCTACGGTGATTATTTTGGCGATTAGCGGTATCGTCTAGTGGGTCAGCGAGTATTTTCATCATGCCCCAAATTACCAAAGCTCAACCACGACGAGCATTTTTAGCACCTAGATTAAATCGCTGGGTGCTGCGGCTAGTCGCTGTTGTGCTGCCTTATTGGTTAAAACACAAGTTGTCGATTACCCAGTTTGATGTGGTCGATATCGACCAATTGGTGGAGATGTACAAGCAATCCCAAACGGGTAGGTTTCGCCTAATTTTAGCTTTTCGGCATCCAAGTGGTGATGATTCATTCTGTTTGGGGCACCTATTGACAAAAAAATTACCAACTGCGGCGAGAAGACACGGAATTACCCTGAGATTCCCTGTATTCGCTCATTTCCTCTACGATCGAGGTGTTTCATTGTGGGCTGGCAAAAGTGCTAATTGGCTGTATCCTAGACTGGGTGGAGTCCCTATTCATCGTGGTCGATTCTCCAAAGGAGAGGCTACGCCACCGAGTCAAGTGGGGTTGGATACCGCCAGAGAATTGCTAGTAAATGGTCAGATGCCCCTGGCAATGGCTCCAGAAGGCAGAATGAATGGACATAGCGAGTTTGTGAGTCTATTGGGATCCAGTGCCGCTCAAATTGGCTTCTTGGCAATGGAGAACTTAGTTGCGGGAGGTAGATCTGAGGATGTATTGATTTTGCCGATCGGGATTCAATATCATTATCTAGATGAGCCGTGGCCAAAACTGGAGGCTCTGATTCATCAATTGGAGCTAGACTGTGGCTCGGTTGTCGATCGTCGTGATTCAATTGTGGCAATCAAGCAAAGCGATGGACGACCAATGCGGAAGCTGCTCTATGACAGGATCTACAATCTCAGTCAGCATTTGCTATATCAAGCTGAGAACTTTTACGCTCAGTTTTATCACTACCAAATTCCTGAACGTCCACCGCTGGATCGATCGATCTCCCGTACTGAAATCGATCGGCGGGTGCAAGGGGTGCTCGCCTTTGCCTTGAAAATATCAGAAACCTACTTTAATCTCGAACCAAATGGGAATAATGTCGATCGCTGTCGGCAAATTGAGCAGGCTGCGTGGGACTGGATCTATCGGGAAGAACTAGTGCCACCAGCTAGTCTAGATCCAGTTAGTCTTAAATTAGCAGACCGAATTGCCACTGAAGCGGACTTACGCATGTGGCACATTCGGCTGTTGGAAAGCCTCAGATCGATCACTGATTCCTACGTCAAAGATCGACCAACTGTCGATCGATTTGCGGAAGTTACACTGCTACTATGGGATTTGATCGCTCGGATTAAAGCCGAAAAACCAGCCAATCGTCCCATCCTCGGCAACCGCCGCGTCCAAATCACAATTTGTAATCCCATCCCTCTCTCTGATTACTGGGATCGCTACAAGATCGATCGGCAGGAAGCCCGCAAAGCAGTCCTAGATCTGACTCAGGAATTGCAGACAGTCATGGAAGGGACAATCGATCGAGGGTAAAGAGACTGGGGGACTGGGAGACTGGGAGACTGATGAGTGTCCGAGAACTTCACTATTCACTATTCACTATCCACTATCCACTATCCACTATCCACCTAAAGCCTAAAAAAAACTAACCAAACACTCCCAATAAATATTACAATTAAGTTAACAAAAATTAACCACCTTCTCATAGTTCTGGCGTTATCTATGACTGTAATTCCGCCACTGTCAGTGTCTCCGATGACACCCTGGCTTGCACGCCTAACCAATAAACTCAATCGTATCGACCCTTCTCCAGGTTTGGTTGTGATGCTGCTATCTGTCCTAATCGGCGGTGCCGCAGGATTAGGGGTAGTTTTATTCCATTATTTGATTGATTTTTTCAATAGCTCCTCTCATAATTTGGTCGTCGATGACATCAAGGGGTTGCTGCATATTCAGGGGACTTGGCTAGTTGCCCTAGTACCGATGTTTGGCGGTGTGATTATTGGAGCTATGCGCTGGTATTGGCGAGATTTTGGCCCCAATATGAATTCGATGATTGCGGCTACCCAAGCGGGTAAGAAGATCACGCCGTGGCGGGGACTAGTCAAGATGGTGGCGGCAGCGGTGTCACTGGGAACTGGTGCATCCCTTGGCCCTGAGGGACCGAGTGTCGAAATTGGCGCGAATTTGGGAATGTTTTTGGGACAAGCTTTGAACGCATCGCAGGAGCGGCAGCGGTTATTGCTGGGCGCGGGTGCGGCGGCAGGGATTGCAGCGGGGTTTAATGCACCGATCGCAGGTGTGTTTTTTGCCTTAGAACTAGTATTGGGTACGACGTTTGCGACTTCGGCTGTAAGTGTGGTGGTGTTGGCTGCGGTGGTAGCGTCGTTGGTTGCTCAGATTGGGTTAGGTGCCAAGCCTGCGTTTGCAATTCCAGTATATGAAGTCAAAAGTTTATTAGAGCTGCCGCTGTATCTAGTCTTGGGCGGGTTGGCGAGTCTGGTTTCTTTCACTTACACGCAGACTGTAGATTTTGCGCGGGAAGCATTTCAAGGTAAGGTAAAGTCCGTTTTGTGGCTGGGCAAAATACCTGGCTACTTGACTCCAGTAATTGGTGGCGCGGTAGTGGGAGTTGTGGCTTTGAAGTTTCCCCAGGTGACGGGAATTGGGTATGAAACGATCGAAGCAATGCTGCAAGATGTCCAGTTTTCGGTCTTTTTACTAATTTCAATTCTGGTTGTCAAACTATTGATGACGGCGGTAAGTTTGGGCAGTGGTTTAGTCGGTGGTTTATTCGCGCCGTCGATGTTTTTGGGCGCAACGGTGGGAGCGATTTATGGCAAGTCACTAGTGCTAATATTTCCGGCACTCAGTAGCCAGATTGCTGGCCCACCAGCCTATGCAATGGTCGGAATGGCAGCGGTACTGGCGAGTAGTGCTAGAGCACCCTTGACGGCGATTCTACTGATGTTTGAGCTGACTCGTGACTATCGGATTGTCCTGCCTGTAATGGCTTGTGTCGGTTTGAGTATGTGGGCGATCGAACGGATGAACCCCAAAGCCAAATCACCGGACAAATTGGATAAATTAGCTCTCAGCGTTCAGCCAGATGCGAATTTAGCCATTCTCCGCAATCTCCAGGTGCGGGACGCAATGGAAACCAATCATCTTCTGTTGTCTGACAGATTGGATATCCTGGCGGCTGGGTTAAAATTGACTCAAAATAATTGTCATAGCGCGCTGGTAATTGACGATCGCAAAGAGCTGGTGGGAATTATCACACTGCATGATTTGAGTCGAGCAATTTCCCAAGCTGAGTCATCATTGCAAACCAATGTATTGCTGCGAAATAGTGTGGGCAGTATTTGCACCAAACATCTGTTTTATGCTGATGTTGATGAACCAATTACCGAAGCAATCGATCGCATGAATGCCAGAGGTTTACATCAATTACCTGTGGTTGATAAATCCAATCCTGGCTTGGTAATTGGCATTCTCCAGCAAGAACAGATCGCCCTCGCTTGCAGTGTGGCAACTACCCGTCAAGCTTTGAGCAAGTATGAGATTGTCGCGGTAGATAGTCCAGAGATAGATCAGTCACCACGATTAAAATCACAGGTTACTTGGCACGCCTAGTAATTGATAGTTGATAATTGGGTAGGTTGGGTTGAAGAATGAAACCCAACATTTCTAGAGCGTTGGGTTTCATTCTTCAACCCAGCCTACAGATCTTCAGACCTCCATACCTGTTTCAATTGTTGTGCTGAGTAACCAGATGAACCAGTTCAGGCAAAATCAATTTTTCCATGCCGAGCTGAACTGCTCCACGGGAGCCAGGTAGGGAAAAGACTAGTAAATGTTGATAGGTACCAGCAACAGCACGAGAGCTAATCGCGCGGGAACCAATCTCTTGATAACTAAGCAATCGAAAAATTTCCCCAAATCCAGGTAATGTTTTGGTGAGAACGCTGGAAATCGCCTCATGGGTAAGATCGCGCGGAGATATCCCCGTCCCACCATTAAAAATAATCGCTTGAATCAGCGCGGGACTAGCAATAGCTGCGGCTAGTTGTGCCCGAATTTGGTCGGGTTCGTCAGGGACAATCTGATATCGACAAATATGATGTCCCGCAGCTAGCAGCAGTTGTTTAATTAATTTCCCACTGCTATCTGTATCAGGTGTGCGGGTATCGCTGATTGTGATTACCGCACAACCTATCGCCACCGAAATCGGATCTGGATCTGGATGAGGTTGGGACATCGCTAATTACTCAGCTTTTTTCAAGCCTAGTCCATTGTCAGCGGAGTAGCGTTCCATAAATCGCAAGAACCGTTCCCACTCGGCGTTGGTATTCATGATATACATGACTTCTAAAGCTGCTGGCTTCCCATTGACGAATTTGGCTTTGACTTCGCGGGTAATAATCTCGCCTTCTTCATCAAGCATGTACATTCCAGTCACTTCCTCGTTGACATCCTGTCCCAAGATTTCTGGATGATCGAAGTAGAATGAAGCTGTGCTTTGTTGACCGGATTTCGATCGAGTGAGCTTCACATCAGGAACTACTGGTTCAGTGATGCCTACCGAAAACTGAATTTGCGCCATAATAATTTAGTTAATATTTGGTTA
>JANNBD010000390.1:0-2117 GCA_031385105.1 Chamaesiphon sp. OTE_78_metabat_374 | reverse complement strand
ACTAGAAATCCCCAATTCGCTCCCCCAACCCCAGGTAATCTTCTTGGATGCTGTTGGTACCTTATTTGGGGTGCGCGGTAGTGTGGGGCTGATATATAGTGAGCTGGCGAGTAACTATGGAGTGAGTTGCGCGCCTGAAATAATCGATCGACATTTTTACGCCGCATTCAAAACTTCATCACCCTGTGTGTTTCCTGATGCTTCGCGCGAACATATTCCGCAGCTAGAATATCAGTGGTGGAAATCGATCAATCAACAGACATTTACCGCCGCTGGCGTGTGGGAACAGTTTAGTGATTTTGATGCTTTCTTTGATGAGTTATATCAATATTTTGCGACTTCAGCCGCTTGGGAAATATATCCTGATGTAGTTATCGCACTTACTCAGTGGCAGCAAGCTGGAATACCATTAGGCGTATTATCAAACTTTGATTCGCGCTTATATGCCGTCTTGAAAGTACTAGATTTAGAGCAATACTTTTCGACGGTGACTATTTCCACCGAAGTTGGTGCGGCGAAACCCCAGTCAGAAATTTTTACTGCCGCACTGAGCAAATATCAATGTCATCCAGCCAATGCATGGCATATTGGCGATAGTCACGGTGATGATTATCTCGGCGCAAGTGCAGTAGGGATGACAGCAATTTGGATCGATTCTCCAGGGGAAAGGCTCCGCTAATGAACCATCTAATCTCTTCTGTTAAAATAATGTCAGTGGATTAAACGCTGTAGGAAATAAGTCTATGACACTCGTTGTTAACCTCAGTCCAGAACTAGAAGCGCAGCTCAGAGAGAAGGCTATTCGCCAAGGTCAAGATATTGACACTGTTGTATCGGAGCTTATAGCAATCGTTTTGGCTGAAGAGTCACAGGATACTGCGGAGGCTGTTAGAGGGATTCAGCAGGGATTGGATGATTTCTCAACTGGGAAATTTCGTTCCTTTGATGAATATGCAGATCGGCAGCATCCAAAGCATAATCTACCTGCATGAAATATCGGATTGAAATCTCCAGCGTTGCTGAAGCTGAGACAGACGCAGCATTTTTAAATTTATCTCAGCTTACTTCTCCAGTTAGAGCAAGCCAGTGGCATGGCGGATTGATTGAGGCAATTGAGTCTTTGTCAGTGATGCCAAATCGGTGTTCTTTAGCACTAGAGAATAGGTATTTCAGCCAGGATATTCGGCAATTGCTCTATGGCAGAGGGCGCACGTCATATCGGATTCTGTTCACTATTTTAGAGATCGGAGAAGTACCCATAGTTCGCATTCTGCATATCCGGCACTCTTCACAACAATCGATCGGTGAAAACCCAGAAGAAACTGATAAAGTTTAAAAGATGTTGATATTAATCAACAATGGGATCGAAGAGACAAGCATCTCGATCAATAAAATACTCAAATGACAATTCATCATTGGTATCCATTCTTCTAAAGAATCTAAAAAGTCGTGAAGACGCACGTAGATAAGGAAAAATATCGATCGTGCGCCATCAATTAATTCAACTAATCACTACCTCGCAGTTTATCTAATACGCTGCGATCTTCGAGTGTCGAAGTATCACCAGAAACCTCTTTTCCTGCGGCTAAATCGCGCAATAACCGTCGCATGATTTTACCCGATCGAGTCTTGGGTAAAGCATCGGTAAAGCGAATTTCACCAGGACGAGCGATCGCACCAATTTCAGTACCGACATGTTTTTGCAACTCCTTAATTAAGCTGGCATCGCCAACAAAGTTACTGTTTAAAGTTACAAAAGCAACGATTTCTTCACCTTTGATTTCATCTGGTTTACCCACAACCGCAGCTTCGACAACGGCGGGATGAGAGACAAGCGCAGATTCGAGTTCCATTGTGCCCAAGCGGTGCCCAGAGACATTGAGTACATCATCGGTGCGCCCCATAATCCAGAAGTATCCATCCTCGTCCTGACGCGCTCCATCCCCCGCAAAATACATATATTTACCATTTTTGGGGGCGATGTGCTCCCAGTAGGTTTTACGGAAGCGTTCGTCGTCACCATAGACTGTTCGCATCATTCCTGGTGCAGGCCGGCTTCTCGATCCTCTTTACCTTGCTCGCTTTGTTGCTGATGGTGGGCGCCCACCGGCGCGCGC
>JANNBD010000310.1:0-16809 GCA_031385105.1 Chamaesiphon sp. OTE_78_metabat_374 | reverse complement strand
CCTCAAAACCTTGTGGTGTTTGAGCAGCCCAGAGATTAGCTCGATCGGGTGTATCGACAACAATCCCAGCCGTATCAACAACTTTGATTGTATCTTTGACTGTAACAGCCGCAATCAGTCCCGGACAGGTTTTCAGCATATTAGCGCATCGATCGAATAAGTTTGGTGTTGCCAAACACCTTGCCCCATCGTGAATTAATACTCGTTCTGCCCCATCTGGTAGAGCTTGCAAGCCGTTGTAAACGGATTCTTGTCGGGTGAGACCACCTTGAATAAATTGGACGGGTTTAGATAGGAATATGTTGCCGATGATTTCTTCGAGATCCGATCGATCTTCAGGCTGATCGATGATCCCAATCCATTCGATCGATTCCGCCTGAGCCGCAGCCATCAGTGTCCACGCGAGTAATGGTCGATCGAGCAGGGTGATCAACAGCTTATTCCGGCTGCTGCCCATCCGTTTTCCCATACCAGCAGCAGGAATTAATAAATGCATAAATTAGTGAATGGTGGATGGTGAATGAATTCTAACTATCTCCCCATTTCCCTGTCTCCCGTACTCCCCATCTCTTTCTTCACTGGTTCAAAGTAATCATAGACAACCTTAGACATCTGGCGAATCAATGCTGGCCCAGTGGGGCTGTTGTGGGGACGTTTGACGAGGACTGCGGCGAGATATTTTTTACCTGAGGGTGACTCTATCGATCCGACATCAGCGATGAGAGTACCGATATCACCTGTTTTATGAGCAATTTTTGCACCTGCGCCTAGTCCTTTGGGCAGCATAGTATTTCGCGTGGTGCGACTCATCATGTTAAGGATCTGGGCGCGGGAAGCTGCTGAAACAATCTTACCGCGATCAATCGCTAGGATCGATCGAGTAAGTTCTGTAGCGGTGGTGGTATTTGTCCCTGCGAGATCTGGTAGTGGCTGATTGATGGTGGTAGCTTTGAGTCCCCAAGTCCGAAACCGTTGATTGAGAGCTGCTTTGCCACCAAGTCTATCGATTAGAATATTGGTGGCGGTGTTGTCACTGATGGTCATCATCTTAGTTGCAGCCACGAGCACGCTGACTTGACTCCCAGGCTTTTGGTTTCGCAGATCGCCAGATCCACCTGCAATAGTTCGCTCGCTAATTGTTAATTGCTCGGTTAATTTGATCTTTTGGGCATCAACATCTTGAAATAGAGCGATCAAAATCGGTAATTTAATCGTACTGGCAGCAGGTAACACTCGATCGGATCCCAGTTCGCTATATTCACCACTATCGATTTCGACGAAGATATAGCTAGCATCGAGTTTATTCTTTTGGGCGGTGCTGGAACCTGTGGTTTGGAGCAGTTTTGCCTGAAGCTGTTGACCGAGTTTGAGGCTGGGTTTAGTGAGCTTGAGATTGGCTATTTCCCTATTGTTGAGTGCTGGAGCTACTTTCTTCGTGATATTTTGGCGGGGCGGATTGACAACTGAAATTGTAGTGCCGACGATCGCATTTATCCCCAATCCACAAATAACCAGCCGCACTAATTTAATAAATGGCGGTACTGGTAAACCTGTCTGCTTCACTCGCGACTGACGCACCGTTCGCTGCGATGATATTGTCGGACTGCGCTTGGGTTTGAAATTTGAAGCCATTGGTCAGAGATTGGTGAATAGTGAATAGTGGATAGTGATTTAGTAAGTGGCAAAAACTCAATTCTCCCAGTCCCCCAGTCCCCCAGTCCCCCAGTCTCCCTAACCCTCCCCCAACTCCCGCGATCTCCGCGCTGCGGCAATTACTGCTTCGATTAATGCCGATCGAAAACCTGCTTGTTCTAGTTTTGTCACGCCTGTAATTGTGGTGCCACCTGGACTTGTGACTCGATCTTTTAATTGAGCGGGATGTAGCTGTGATTCATTTAGGAGCTGGGCGGTGCCCAGGACAGTCTGTAAAGCTAGTTTGTCGGCAATTTGACGCGGTAGGCCTGCGGCTACGCCGCCATCGGCTAGAGCCTCGATCGCGATGGCGACGTAGGCAGGGCCAGAGCCGGACAATCCAGTCACGGCATCCATCAAGGATTCGGGCACGGTGACTACTTCGCCGACGGCTTGAAATAATTGGGTAGCCAGTTCCAACTGGGCGGGATTTACCTGATGTCCTGCTGAAATTGCGGTCATCCCCATCCCGACTGTCGCGGGGGTATTGGGCATGGCGCGGACTACGGCTCGACCTGGAAATGCTTGCTCTAGCTGGGCAATAGTCACCCCAGCTAGGATTGAAATTATTAATTGAGTAAGGCTAGGTTGGGATAATTCAGCCACAACCCGATCGAAAATCTGCGGCTTGATCGCCAGTAATAATACTGGCGCGGTTGCCGCCAAGTTATTGTCTCCAGTTACACCCACTCCATACTGCTGCTGAAGTGATTCCCGCTGCTGGAGCGTGGGTTCACTAATTAAAATTTCCGTCGGTTGATAAATACCTTGAGCAATTAAGCGGGATACGATCGCCGATCCCATTACCCCGCCACCGATGACACCTAATTTAACCGACATAAATTATACTTGCCATCAATTAAAAACAACTCACAAATAACCCACGTTACTGAGCGGCTTGCATCGGTTCGTTATTCCACATTGGTGTGGATTGACTAGTCCGATTGATCCGAGTAGCTGAGGTGCTTGGTGCCTGTCTGTCCACAGCATCATTGACGATGTTGTTTGGAGAGCTGACCTGGACACAGTTAGGAGTGAATAGGAAAATGTTATCACCAATTCGCTCGTAGTGACCATCGATCGCGTAAGTACCACCTGCGACAAAATCAACCGATCTCTGCGCTTCTTCTTGGCGGATCAGTGTCATGTTGAGGATCACTGACTTTCTCGATCTCAGTGCGTCAATTACTTGCGGCATCTCCTCAAAAGAGCGGGGTTCGATCAAGATCATTTCTGATACTCCGTTCATAATCCCAGGCATCCCCACCACGTTATTGATTTTGCTGGCACTGCGCGGTTCTCCATTTACCCTGTTGCGGAGATTCCGACGTTCTTCGTCTACTGCTGGCTGCGAATTTACAGCTTCGGGCTGTTGATACTGACCACTGTAGGCATCATCATCTGCCTCATCATAGTCATCATCATACTCCTCGCTCAAACCCATGAAGTCTTTTACTTTGTCTAGAATTTTCACCTTAAAACTACTCCCAATCCCTGTGGTATAGATGCTATGCGTTTTTGAAATGCCGCTTTACGCTTAATGGCGTAGATTAACTCTGAATTTTCTACTGCATTCTATCCGAGCGGCGGACGGCGTAGTAGAAAATGCTGATTATAACAAGTTACCACTAATTTGTGGTATGTTGCGCGCTTTGTTTATCTGTACGGCTGATTAGCCATGTAACTAATCATGACGAGTTTGGCGGCTAGAGCCAAATTATGACTACTCATTTAACTCAAATATCTTATGGCGATCGGCAATTATATCTGACTAAATCAACATAATTAATTCAGATGTATTAAATAAATGTGATGAAAGTCTTTGCTATCAGGTATTCGTGCATTCTACTTGAAAATAACACTACCTGGTCGAATAATTGTCGCACCAGCAGCGATAGCAGGGCGGTAATCACCTGACATACCCATAGATAATTCTGATAGCTGGAAACTCAAGTCTGACTGCTGGTTGATTTCATGGCTGAGACTGCGCACCCGCTCGAAAAATTCGGTTGCTTGAATATTGTCTAAACCTAGTGGTGGGATTGCCATCAAGCCACTAATTTTGACCTGTTGACAGCGATTAATTTCGGGTAGATCTGCCAGCAGCTCTGGAATCGTCCAGCCATACTTGTCAGGATCTGGCAATACTTTAACTTGGAGACAGATATTTGGGCTAGTATTGAGTTCGATTGCCACTCGATCGATCTGCTGGAGTAATCTGAGACTATCGACGGAATGAATCCAGTCAAATAATTGCACAGCTTTCCGCACCTTATTGCCCTGCAAATGTCCAATTAGATGCCAGCACAGATCCGGCAAATCGCCTAGTTCTTGCTGTTTTGACTGTGCGTCCTGAATTCGACTCTCTCCAAAATCACGAATCCCCACAGCATAAGCCTCACGCATCTGCGGGACTGATGCTTGCTTCGTTACCGCCATCAATTTGACTGATGCAGGTAAATGTTGGCGAATGATTTCGATGTTTTGGGCGATTGACATTTGTTAGGCTTTAGGGGTTAGGCTTTAGGGGTTAGGGGTGGAAAAGTTGGGAGTTGGGAGTTGGCAATTTGAAAGCCTAAAGCCTAATTCCCCTATCCTGGAAAGTTTTGCTTCATCATTGATTGTAACTGGTGTGCCTCTGGAATTTGACCATTGCGTCTGAGGAGTAAGATGCGGGTGTCAACTGTCAGCCTAGCGTCAGCACGAGTGACTGGTTGAAACGATAATCCAGTGGAGTTATTGTTGACTAGGAAAAAAATTCGCTGGGCGTAGAGAGTGGTAAATAATTCTTGGTTTTCCTCAACGACACAGATCCGGTAGAGCAAGCCAAATGTAGGGTGATTGAGGTAATTTTCGGAAGTCATTAATTTAGTGGATAGTGGATAGTGGATAGTGAATGGTGAATGGTGGATAGTGAACATTACTTTCTTTGTCCCCCAGTCTCCCAGTCTCCCCGTCTCTCAATCCCCTAACTTATGATACCCAACGCTGCGATTTGAGCAGCAGCTTTTTGGAGAGATTCGCGCCATTCTTGTTGGGGGTGACTGTCGGCGACGATGCCTGCGCCTACCTGTCCCCAGACAGTGCCGTTTTGATATAGTAATGTACGAATCAAGATATTTAGATCTAGATTACCCCGTCTGTCGAGGTAGCCGCAGGAACCATAGAATAGATTGCGGGGAAATGGTTCGAGTTCGGCGATGATTTCCATGCATCTCACTTTAGGGCATCCAGTAATCGTGCCACCTGGAAACATCGCCCGAATCAGATCGATCGAGTCATGTTTAGGATCCAATTCTCCAGTAACATTACTGACTAGATGCATGACGTGACTATATCGCTCGATCGATAGTAGTTCATCAACTTGGACACTACCCCATCTACAGACACGTCCGAGATCATTGCGTTCGAGATCTACCAACATAATATGCTCGGCGATTTCTTTCTCATTCGCTAATAATTCTGCGGCTAATTGTGAATCCTGCTCTGGATTTTGACCGCGTTTGCGGGTACCTGCGATTGGACGAGTGGTGGCTTGCTGTTGGTGTAATTGCACTAATCTTTCGGGTGAACAACTAATCATCGCACCCCAGGGAGTTTGCCAATAGCTAGCAAATGGGGATGGATTAATTTTCTGCAAGCGTTGATATATTTCCCAGCTATCGAGCTGAGTTTGGGTGCTAAATCTTAGGGACAGATTAGTCTGGAAGATATCGCCTGCTTGAATATATTTCTGTGCCTTGAGAATTGCTTGCTGATATTCAGTTTCGGATGTAAAAAAATGGATATCTGGATTAATTTGCTCGATTAAAGCTGATTTTGTATGGAGAGATGATTTGCTAGAATTAGATCGATCTAATCTACCTACTAACTCATCTAATTCTATTGCGGTCGGTGCCGATAAGTATAATAGTTGTTCCCAATGATCTAGCACAGCGAACGCATGAGGTGCGTACCAATAAGCAACTGGAAATGGCAACGGATCTAATTGTCGATCTGGTAGATCTTCAATCTCCGATGCTAGCTCATAACCTAACCAGCCTAGCCAGCCACCAGTAAAAGGTAGATGTTCTGGCAAGTCTGATTTATCTTGGCTGTTCACCCCAGACAACAACCCGCGTAAGCAGTCTAATATTTCGCCAACTGGAGGTGTGAATAGCTGTTTATGGTTATCAACAATCTCTGGTGATCCAGCGCAAATTGAATATCTTGTTAGGATTGAATGATTAGAATCACTGACTGGACTTTCTAGTAAAGTTGCGGTCTGCTCATGTCGGAATAATCGATCGAATATCTCTGAGCCAGTGCGATTTTGAAGGGGAATAGCTAAATACAAGATCTGTAGGGGCGGGTTTATACTATTAACTCAAACAACGCTAGCTATTTCATTTGAACCCGCCCATCCCCACTAATAACACTGGAGGAGGGCGGGTTCGTTTGATTATTATTAATAGGTTGCGGGTATTTCTAGCATAAACCCGCCCCTACAGATCCGTGAATGATATTTCACACAAATTGACCGCCAATCACAAACCTAGCCACCCAAAGAATTGATAAAAGTGAAATTGCGACAAAATCACCTTTTCCTAACTTTAATTGGTGCCATTGGACTTGATGGGTATTCGGAGTTGTAAACCCTCTTACCTGCATTGCCACCGCAATTTGTTCGGCTCTACTCAATAGATTTACAAATAGTTTTTCTGAGACAGTCAGCCAAACTTTGGCACTATTTTTGAAGCCTAACTTTTGCCAATCGATCGCTCTAGTATAGATCGATCGAACTAAATTCTGAATCTCCTCTAGTACCAATGGAATAAATCTTAAAGCTAGCGTCAATGTCAGCGTAATCTCAGTGACTGGAATATTATATCGCCGCAGGGGTGACATAAAACTCTCAATGCCAGTAGTGATTTCTTCAGGCGCAGTTGTGAGCAGATAAATAGTCGTACTGTACGCTAACGTAAATAACAAAGTACTCACGAAAATAGCACTCTCGATCGACTTTCTAGTAACTTTAAGATGGATTGGGCCAGTATCGATCTTAAAT
Source organism: Chamaesiphon sp. OTE_78_metabat_374 (assembly GCA_031385105.1). Classification (GTDB taxonomy): domain Bacteria; phylum Cyanobacteriota; class Cyanobacteriia; order Cyanobacteriales; family Chamaesiphonaceae; genus Chamaesiphon. The sequence goes on along the minus strand of JANNBD010000310.1, from coordinate 10,070 downwards.
AAAACATATTGATACGGCTGGGCAATTTCTACCCCAAGATCCGGCGGTGAACGAAGCTGGTGGGTAACATTGAGTGTATCTGGTGAAAATATCCCAATCAAAAAAATCACACCCCCAGTAATCAGCAGCAAGCCCATCTGTTGCTTGAGTGCCCGCCAGGGAATCCCCGCCAGAATACTAATCAGTACTAACATCCCAACTAAGCTGATTTTCCAAATCGAATTAGCGAGAATGGGAGCCAGTAAAAAACTCAGCAACCACCCTAGTTTGACTCTAGGATCCAGTCGATGTAGCCAGGTAGTCGGCTGTTCTAAATATAAACCAATGGGTAGAGAGCGGAGGAGATCCATCTGTTAGTGAATAGTGGATAGTGGATCGTGAATAGTGAATGGGGTTGTTTGTGAGTAGCAATTAGTATTTGTAGGTGATGGATAGAACACCAGAAGGTGTTCTATCCATCACCTACTAACTATCTACCGTTCACTCAAGTTACTATCCACTATTCACTATTCACTATCAACTAATTTGGTTATTTCATCGTCTTAACTCTAGTTGCCCGATTCGCAATCTTCTCACCTTCGCGTTGCTTCTTGCCGCGCCAGAGTAGGCGCAGTGGAGTACCTGCGAAGCCGAGTTGAGTCCGAAACTGGTTTTCGATGTACCGACGATAGTTGTCATTGAACCGTGATGGATCGTTGACAAATAGAGCGATGGTTGGTGGTTGAGCACTAACTTGAGTACCATAGTAAACCTTGCCCTGCTTACCTTGACGAGTAACCAGGGGATTGTGCCAAGATGTTGATTCTTCCAGCACTTGGTTAATCGTGGCGGTACTAACCCGACGACGGTGCTGTTCTACGGCTCGATCGACCACTTCCAAGATCTTATCAACACGTTGCCCAGTTAAGGCACTGACGAAGATATTTTCGGCCCATTCGGTAAAGGCAAGGCGACTATTGAGCTGATCTTGATAATCATAAATCGTGTAGGAATCCTTTTCGACAGCATCCCATTTATTGACCACAATTACGCAAGCTCGCCCTTCTTCGGCAATCCGTCCCGCCAGTTTTTGATCCTGCTCGGTTACACCATCGATTGCATTCAATACCAATAGTACGACATCACATCGATCGATCGCTTTAAACGCTCGATTGATCCCAAAAAATTCGGGGCCATAATCAACGTTTTTCTTGCGGCGAATTCCGGCGGTATCAATTAAGCGATAGTTGGTATTATTGCGAGTAATTACCGTATCGATCGCATCGCGAGTAGTACCAGAAATTGGACTAACGATCGCCCGATTTTCACCTAAGAAAGCATTCAACAAACTAGATTTACCAACATTTGGTCTGCCAATAATGGCGATCCGAATTTCCGGTTCATCCACCTCATCAATCACGGGTAAATTGAGAATTAATTCGTCTAATAATTCTCCCGTACCACTACCATGAATACTGGATATCCCGTAAGGTTCACCAATTCCTAACTGCCAAAAATCAGCAGTTTGGAGCAACCCGATGGTTTCCGATTCACACTTATTAACGGCTAAAAAGATCGGAACTTTCTGTACCCGCAACCAGGAAGCAATTTCCCGATCTCCGCCAGTAATTCCTTCTTGACCATCAACTACAAAAATCGCCGCACTAGCTTGGGATAGGGCTGTCATCGCCTGTTCGCGAATCAGCGGCAAAAATTCTGTATCATCGTCAAATACGAGTCCACCCGTATCGACGACCACAAACTCACGATCTTGCCAAAATGCCCGACGATATGTACGATCGCGGGTAACTCCTGGCTCATCATGCACGATCGATTCCCTTGCGCCCGCCAAACGATTGACGAGTGTGGATTTACCCACATTGGGACGACCTATAATAGCAACGATCGGCAGCGACATAAAATTCTGAACAACAAGAGAGCAATATTATAGTTTATCGCGATTGGTCAGATAGTGTGGAGTAGTTCAATACCAATCTAGATCGCGTTAGAATAATCTTGCTAGAAAATATTGTTTAATCTATGAATTCGATCGCGACTCCAATTGCAAATTCGACCTGGGTGTGGCGGGGATATCAGATTAATTATCAGACTGCTGGAGACACAGGTGCAGCGGTATTGTTGATTCATGGCTTTGGAGCTTCCGTGGGACATTGGCGCAAGAATATCCCCGTGCTGGCGGAAAATTGTCGGTGCTATGCGATCGATCTGATTGGTTTTGGAGCTTCATCAAAACCCAAACCCACTGCTGAAATTACCTACACATTTGAAACTTGGGCAGAACTAGTAATTGATTTCTGTCGCGAAATAATTGGCAGTCCAACAGCTTTAATTGGTAATTCGATCGGTTGTATTGTCGCGTTGCAAGCTGCGGTAACTGAACCAAAATTATTTACAGGTGTGGCAATGCTCAATTGCTCACTGCGATTATTGCACGATCGCAAGCGCGTCACCATGCCATTTTATCGCCGCTGGGGGACACCAGTTCTCCAGTCTATTCTGAATATACCAGACATAGGCAATTTCTTTTTCGAGCAACTCGCCCAACCCAAAGTAGTTCGCAAAATCCTGTTACAAGCCTACCATCGCCCTGAAGCCGTTAGCGATGAACTAATTGATATTTTGATGGCTCCAGCCGCTGATGAGGGTGCAGCGGACGTATTTCTCAAGTTCACAGGCTATTCCTGGGGGCCATTACCAGAGGATCTATTACCCCAATTATCTTGCCCGGCGATCGCAATTTGGGGAGCTGCCGATCCGTGGGAACCAGTTAAACTAGGGCGGGAATTGATGGATGTACCCACAGTTAGTGAATTTGTGGAACTCCCTAATGTCGGTCATTGTCCCCAAGATGAAGCACCAGAATTAGTTAATCCCGTTCTGATCGATTGGATTCATAAGTTGGGTTAAATCAAGCATGAATGGGCTAAGATTAGCTTAATTAGATGAAGTTATTTCGGTGCTAAGTCACGCAAAATAAACATGGTGCTAGCAGAATCTAAAACAATTAGCTTTGATGATTTTATCGACTGGTTGCCGGAGCGATCTGCATTTCGCTACGAACTGAGAGATGGAGAAATTCTGAAACTGTTCAAACCACCTGGTAAGCATTCAGAAATAGCTGGTGAAATATCGGGCAAACTATATCTAGAAATTAAGGGATTGAGCTTGCAGTACTTGATACCGCGAGATTCTATTGTCAAATCAATCGATGGTAAGTCTGGATATGAGCCGGATGGAATCGTCTTGGATAAAGAACTGCTAGCTCAGGAACAACGGTGGGATACTGAATCAATTATCACTCAAGGTAGTTCGGTCAAATTAGCCATCGAAGTTGTATCGACTAATTGGCAAGATGATTATGCGATCAAACAGATTGCTTACCAAGCATTAGGCATCCAAGAATATTGGATCGTTGATTATTTAGGGTTGGGTGGGAGAAATTTTATCGGTCATCCCAAACAGCCAACTATTTCGGTTTATTACTTAATTGATGGTGAATACGATCTACACCAATTCAGAAGTAATGAGCTAATTGTATCGCCAACATTCCCCAATCTGAAACTATCGATCGATCTACTTGTTGGAAGGTAGATTGACATTTCCAGATCTCACTCAACAGTTGATTTCGACTCCGCTCAGTCAACAGTTGATTGAGCAAAGTCGAAAATCTAGATTGGGGCAAGATTAGCCCTTTTTCTGCCAGCCACCCTGTCTGCCAGCTTTGCGTTTAGCTTGCTGTTCTGGAGTGAGAATTGCGTCTAGTTGTTGATCGCTAGATTCCCGAATAGTTTTAATTTTCGCTTGTTGATCTGCGGTTAAATTCATGCCTTTCCCATTACCCCCCATTGCCTTGCGACGATCTTGACGCGCCTGAGCTTGCTGCTGTTGGGCAGGTGTGAGAACTGCATTCATCTGAGTCTTGGCAGATGCTTTGAGCTGCTCCATTTTGGCTTTTTGTTCGGAAGTAAGGTTTAGCTTGTTGCCTTTACCCCAGCCGCCACCTTGAGCCATTTGTGCTTGTTGATCGGGGGTGAGAATTGCTTTAAATTGCTCTTTGTTAGCATCCCGAATTGCTTTGATTTTCACTTTTTGGTCTGCGGTGAGGTTCATACCCTGTTCACCTGCTGGACGAGCTTGGCGTTGAGCCTTCATCTGATCCTGTTGTTGGCGTTGTTCGGGGGTAAAAACTGCATCCATTTGAGTCTTTGTAGCTGCCCGTAGTGCCTCCACTTTAGTCTTTTGTTCGGGGGTCAGATTAAGATTGTCCATCTGCCGCCCCATTCCAGCATCAGCAATTTGACCATGCCGCTGACTGTGGCTGGGGTTGTTACCAGCCGCAAATGATGGAGCCGCAATCATCAGTGCTAGCAAGGGAAGTAATCTGGCGACTTTATCTAACATGGTGGGATTGGGGTGGTTTGGTGTAGAGTTGGGTTTGATTTCCATGCTGCTATCTTATGCTGTTTACTGCTCTGCCCACATCTAGCTCAAGTCACGATCTATTACTTCAATAATCTACCCCCAGTCATAGCCAAAATCAGCTTAAATCATGACGATGGTAATGCTCGATTTGGGAACAAATTCAGGTATGTTTAGAAAGTAGAGAATATGTCTTTCCAATTGCTCTGATATTTTCGATTATTATTGAATCATTCATGCGCCACCCCCTGAGATCACTACTATATATTGAATGGATCTTATTTGCAGTAGTGATGACACTGGAAGTGTCTCCTTATGAAGCCCAATTGCTTGAACCAAAGTGGCTAAACATCGGGATTGTGGCGATTCTGGCAGCAATGGGATTACGATTGCCATTAAATAAAAGAATATCAATTCGGGTGATTTATACGATCGCTCAAATCATCCTGATTTTAATAGCGGCTAGCGTGGGAATGCGTCCGGCTGGCTTACTTTATATTATCGTGGTGATTCGGAGCTATTTGATCTTCGATCGACAATATCGGTTGTGGCTGACTGCGGGAATATTTGGTTTATATCTAATGACGATGAATTTGTTCCCCAATCGCCGTCCAGCTCATTTAGGTCGAAAGTTTCCCAATCAAACTGAAATTCAAACTTTTCAGCCTCGATCTTCACAGCTAAATCGACGCGAACATCGGGATGGATTTCGCTGGGGCTTCGTCGTATTATTCGGGGGAATATTATTTAGTTTGCAATTGCTAATCGATCGAATCTTAGCAGAAAAGCAAGCCAAAGAGGAGCTGGCGATCGCCAATCAACGGATTCGCAGTTACGCGCTCAAAGCCGAAGAAAATGGTAGTTTGCAAGAACGAAATCGCATCGCCCGCGAAATTCATGATTCGCTTGGGCACTCTCTGACTGCCCTCAATCTGCATCTAGAAATGGCTCTCAAGCTCGCTCAAATTCAACCAGAAAAGTCTCGTGAAGTATTGGCAGAAGCCAAACGACTTGGCTCGACTGCCTTAAATGATGTGCGTCAATCTGTGTCAGCTCTCCGCTCAGATCCGCTCGAAAAACTAGATCTACTCGTAGCAATTAACAAACTTGCCGATGAATTTCAACTATCCAACCATATTCGACCAAAGTGTTGTTTAGATTTATCAACTAACTTACCACGGCCGATCGTCACTACCATCTACCGGATTGTTCAAGAGGCACTGACAAATATTAGTAAGTATGCTGAAGCCAGTGAAATAATCATCGAAATTCAGACTCTAAATACTGAGCTGAAATTACGGATTATGGATAATGGGCATGGCTTTATCCTGGATAATAATCTGACTGGATTTGGCTTACAAGGGATGCGTGAGCGAGTACTGTCACTACATGGCGAGTTTGAGATCATTAGTAGAACTAGTCTTGATTCGGATTCATTACATCCTAGCGGTTGTCAGATTATTGCAACTATTCCACTGAATTAATTTGATCGATCGAAAGATCCAATTTATGACTCACACATCATTGTCTGATCGAAATGGACGTTGATAGCCAGGTTTGATCAGCTTCCAGATCACTTGCTCATAGTCTCTCTTGTCCAGCATCAGGAATAGAACGCCAGGATACTTTTGGGTTTGAAAATACATCGCTGTTTCTCGGCGATTGCCCAAATCTTTGAATACTTGCTGACATTCGGTTTCAATCTCTTGATACTTAGTTTCTAGTTCTAATTTAGTATCCTTGACCCAGTTATAAAATTCATCAGGGACAGAATCCAGAAACTGCGCCAGATTCTGGTGTTCACTCAGGCATTCCCAGATATCTTTGGCTTGAACTCTGGTGATGATCCGGTGCAACCGCACATAGTCAGCCAGTTTATACTTGAGCCTGAAACCATTCGGCCATTTGAGAATAAATCCCTCATGGTTATTGAGTTCGGACTCGGTTTCATCAATCGATTTTAGCCATTCAGGTAATGTTGTGGCTGGATAAGTCTCGGCTCGATCGATCCAATTGACGCTACTATGCTCTAATTCTGCCCCCGTCTGAGTATGGACAGCCGCCAGCAGCACCAATCGCTGGGCGGCACCATAATCGACCACAATCCGATTGCTGGGATAAATAATCTCAAATAAATAGGTATGTGCTCGATCGAGCTGCTCAATATTTGGTTGATAATTATCTAATAATACCCGTGCCATTTTTGCCTGCTCTGACGCAAAGCTGCCCCGTGAAGCTACTTCCCACTGCCCTTGGTAGTGAAACAGAATAATCAACGATCCATCGAGCTTCTCGTAGATATTTGGCACCCCATCTGGCAGTGTACCCTGATATTCACTCAGATTAAAAAATTTCGGTAATGGTCGAGCGACTGTCTGATCATGGTTATCGAGTACCAAACCGCGACAGGCTAAAGTTGCATCTACCCAATATCGATCGAATTGAGCCTTGGCAGTATAGTTATAAATCGTCAGCGGTAAACTCGGATGAACTTGGCTCGTAATGTAACCCTGTTCAATCAGTGTTGGTAATATTTGTGGATCGAATGATAAATTAGTCAAGCAAGTTTAAATCTTGAATATTAAATTTTTACTAAAGCCTAAACCCTATCGGGGAACGGGGACTCGATCGATTGCTCCAGCAATTACTTTGTCTATTTCCAAGCCATCTAGTTGAGCCTCTGGACGCAAGACGAGGCGGTGACGCAGTAGTGGGATCGCAACTTGTTTAAAATCATCGGGAATCACTGCCTGACGACGATCGAGCCATGCGGCGGATTTACTGGCATGTAACCAAGCAATTGCCGCTCTGGGCGAGGCTCCAAGACTAAGATCTGGATGATTGCGGGTCTGTTGAACTAGGGCGAGGAGATAATCGATCGCATTGTCATTGACAGTTATCTGCTGAACTGACTTACGGGCAGCCAGACAGTCGGCAACCGTTGCGACTGGCTGCAATTGTTTGGCGTTACTTCTTGCCCCTGGTTGAGTCATCCGCGCCGTTGATAGCAGTTCTCGCTCGGCGGCGGCGGCTGGATAATTCACGATCAGTTTGAACAAGAATCGATCGAGTTGCGCTTCCGGCAATGGATATGTCCCTTCAAATTCTAGCGAATTTTGAGTGGCGATCGTCCAAAATAGATCTGATAGCAGCATTGTCTCACCATCGAGGGTGACTTGCCCTTCTGCCATTGCTTCTAGCAGAGCTGATTGGGTTTTGGGTGGAGTCCGATTAATTTCATCAGCAAGTAATATTTGGGTGAAAACTGGCCCCTTTTTGAGAATAAATTCTTGATTCTTGAGATCGAAAATATTCGTGCCCAAAATATCTGCTGGCAAAATATCTGGAGTCAGTTGAATCCGCTTAAAGTCAGCCTGAATTAGTTGTGATAGTACTTTGACCATCATCGTTTTCCCTGTGCCAGGTACGCCCTCTAAAATGACGTGTCCACCAGTTAATAGGGCAATTAAGAGCTGGTTAGTTGTCTCTTCTTGTCCGAAAACAACTTCTTGTAACGCGCTACCGAGCCGTTGAAAAATTGCGTGAGTTTCAGTCATTTAATTAGGCTTTAGGGGTTAGGGTTTAGGCTTTAGGCTTAAATGTGTTAGTAGACCTAATTTCCAAATTATTATATCTTTCCGAGCTAGCTTAAGCTGTACCTTTGAATAGTCCTTGAGGACGGAATAGTAGAGTTAATACCATGAGAATTAAGGCGATCGCTAGTTTATACTGAGAACCAACAATTGGTACAGAAACCTCTTGAGCAATGCCAATAATAAACGCGCCAGCAATTGCGCCATAGGGATTACCAATTCCGCCCAATGTCACCGCCGCAAACATGGGCATAATTAGAAACCAACCCATTTCAGGTCGGACATTAGTAATCAATCCAAACATTTGACCACCCAATCCAGTCAAACTAGCTGAGATAATCCACGTCCACAGCACAACTTTTTCGACATCAATTCCCGTGACGCGCGCGAGATCGATATCGTCGGCGACAGCCCGCATTGCCTTGCCGATTTTGGTATTTTGCAACAGAAAATGCAGTCCAGCGATTGCCACAATTGCCAAACCTAATACGACCAAATTATAGAACTTAATTTTAAGCCCAAATAGATCGATCGCTTCACTAACTGGTAGATTATAGCGTTTAGCTTCGCTTCCCCAGATTAACAGAATTCCATTCCGTAAAAATAGAGCTAATCCGATCGAAATAATTACCAGTGTTGTTGCAGTGGCGCGAACGCGCCGCATTCGCTTCCACAAAATTGCTTCAGATAATAACGCCACTCCCACAGTCGCCCCAATCCCCACGATCATTGACACCCAAATATTATTTAACACCGGAATCGGACTCATATTCAGCGTCCAGGCGACAAAAGCCCCTAATGTCATAAAATCCCCGTGGGCAAAATTTGACAGTCGCAAAATTCCATACGTCAAAGTCAAACCAACCGCACCCAGGGCGATAATACTACCGAGCGCAATGCCATTTACGATTAACTGAGGATCCATGTTTGGTTGGGAGTTAGGAGTTGGGAGTTGGGAGACTGGGGGACTGGGGGACTGGGGGACTGGGGGACTGGGAACGATAACTGTCCAATTCATTTCATCATCCACTATTCACCATTCACCATTCACCATTCACCAATTTAAGGTGCAGAACCATGACAGATATTGTCATTCCACCAGATGTTATTGGTACCGCCTTGGGTGCCATAGCTGGGAGTAATGCCGTAGGTACTGCCACGAGCGTGTCCCATCACTGATGCGATCGAATTATAAAGCCTAGTGAGATTAAAACAGCGTGGATCGCAATGGGCATCTGGCGCAAAAGTATCGAGAGCAAAGTGAGTAGTTGTTTGCGGAAATTTGCCAGAAGCTAGGGCTGCGCGGAGATAGAGGCTAGTAGCTGCACCATATTGATTGTCTGAATAGGGCGGATTGGGTAGCTCGGCGATATTTGGATTGCTGGCACTACAGGTATTTTGATTACCTTTGTCAGAGCGGGCACCAACTTGGATAATTTCGACAGCTACCGAAGATTTGACACGACTATTACGGATTCTAAAATACTCACCTAAAGGGGTGCAAGCACTGCGGAGGCTGTTTTCTTGACTTGGAGCTGCAAGAGATCTATCGCCTTGGCTGTAGCGGGTACAGATGCCTTCTACTGCCCAAGTTGCTGTTGTAAAAATCCGCCCGCTGTTGGCTGATAATTTTTCAATTGCCCCTGCTTTTTCAGCGGCAATTTCAGTAGGAGTGAGATCGAGATTGACGAGTGCGGTGTCGAGAGCTTGACGACGGGCGACATCATTTGTCGAGTTCCAGGCTTGGCGCAAGAACTGTTCTCGATCTTGCCTGTCGAGGATGTCACTTGCTTTTTCAAATTCAGTTGTAGTTGGTCTACGCGCTTCATAGAAATTCGGACGTGCAACAACGGAGGCATCTCGCCCTGGGAGATAGGCATTCACACCCAATCCCAATGGCCCTCGACCCGATCGACGCTCGCGATCGAGTAAGCTGGGAGACATAATGAATGAAGTATCGTGTAAAATAAATCTTGGATCGGGAAGATTGTTGACAGCCGGACTGCTATTGACATTGCGACTCCGCAAATAGGCGGCGATTTTGTCCCGCTCCCCCGC
>JANNBD010000308.1:0-6447 GCA_031385105.1 Chamaesiphon sp. OTE_78_metabat_374 | reverse complement strand
CGCCATGACTGTCATGGTCATCATGAGCATCTGCACCACTGGGGCGAGCTGCTGCAAGTAATTGCTGTTGAATATTCTTGTCATTGCCTCGGAAACTGCCCTCAAAGGTCGAGAAATACATGCGGAACATGTAAAACGCAGTTATCCCTGCTGTGGCGAATCCAACCACCCACAAGAGGGGATTTGAGGCATATGTGGCTCCGAGGATTTCGTCTTTCGACCAAAATCCCGCGAAGGGGGGAATTCCTGAGATTGCTAGGGTACCGACAAAGAAGGTACCAGCGGTGATGGGCATATGTTTGCGGAGTCCACCCATCAGGCGCATGTCTTGGGCGAGCACAGGATTGTGTCCGACGACATCTTCCATCCCGTGGATGACGGAACCGGAGCCGAGGAACATCATCGCTTTGAAGTAAGCATGAGTCATCAGGTGGAATAAACCAGCAGAATAAGCACCGACACCCATCGCCATCACCATGTAGCCCAATTGGGACATAGTGGAGTAGGCGAGTCCTTTTTTGATATCATTTTGGGTAATCGCGATCGATGCACCCAGAAAGGCTGTAGTTGCACCCGTCCAGGCGATCGTATCCATCGCTGTGGGGATATGCTCAAACACAGGATACATCCGCGCAATTAGGAATACGCCCGCTGCTACCATCGTCGCGGCGTGAATTAGAGCCGAAATCGGTGTAGGTCCTTCCATTGCATCTGGAAGCCAGACGTGGAGCGGGAATTGAGCAGATTTAGCTACAGGTCCCATAAATACCAGGATTGCTAATAGTGCGGCTAAACCGCCGCCAATTGCGCCAGAAGCGACTAATTCTTGGAGTCTGTCGCCGATGATTTGGAAGTCAAAACTACCAGTCGCCCAGTAGAGTCCGAGCATCCCTAAGAGTAAGCCAAAGTCACCAACGCGGTTCGTCACAAATGCCTTTTGACAAGCATCGGCGGCACCTTTGCGATCGTACCAAAAGCCAATCAGCAGGTACGAACACATCCCGACGAGTTCCCAGAAGATGTATACCTGAACGAGATTGGGGCTAATCACCAGTGCCAACATCGACGAGCTAAATAGACTCAAATAGGCATAAAACCGGACATATCCAGGATCGTGGGACATATACCCGTGGGTGTAGATCATCACCAACATGGCTACGGTAGTCACGATCACTAACATCAATGATGTTAAGTGATCGATCGTGTAACCCATGCTCAGGTGGAAATTACCCGCAGATGCCCACTCAAAAGAATAATTATAAGTAGGATGCCCCTGAAATTGACTAGCGAGAATAGTGAAAGATGCCGCCATCGCTGCGCCCATCAGCGAAATGATCAAGACTGCATTAACTTCTCGCAGTCCATTAGTAAATTTATTGAGCGAAATTAATCCCAATCCAACTAGCATCGCCCCAGCAAGGGGGAACACCGGAATCAACCAGGCATAATCGTATAGTGCTTCCATGTATATGTTCAAATCTAATGATTAAGGATGGACAAACTAGCTGAAGTGACTGTTGACTGGGGCTTGATAAATGCCACTGTTGCACTTAGTGGTTGATGTTAAGTCCTTATCTAGTATGCCCCAGTTGACCCATCACCCTTAACCTAGTACAGGTAACTTGACATCTATCCAGTTGGATTTGCTGTAGGCAATAATACTTATATCTGCCAGTGCTATCATAGCCCCGATTCCACTGAGTTACAATTTTTGTATCCTCCTAAAATTCTCCACACCCTGACAACTGAGATGATCGGACAGTACTGGTACAGATCGACAATTTTATTAGTTGCACTAGGTGTAACATTTGTCCAGCCTGGATGGAGCGATTCGTCGTCAAGTGCCGATCCAGTTTATTCAGAACCTTTTTGCCTAAAAATATTTGAAGGAGTGGCGGAGAAAGCCAGATCTGGGAGCTGGCAAATTTCCGATTCTGCACAGCAGACGCTACGCGAACGAGATCGGCACATCCTCACTCAATGTCGTGCCAAATTCCCACCGACGGTAAATGCTCAAATTCCATTGCCGACTGCGGCTGAATGTGTATTTGTGGTTAAAACGCTGGTGGAAGGCGGATTGAGTAAGGTTAAAGAAATTGAGTTGCCAGAAGAAAAAGTCAGATCGATTACCTACGGTAGGCTACGCCAACGAGCGGTGTGATGAAGTACTTAAATATTATTCGATGCCGTCAGCAAATATGTTACCGACATTAAAACCGAATCAAAAAGTAGTTGTCGATCGAACTAGCTATCAAACCCAAGCACCACAACGGGGTGATATTGTTGCGTTCAATCCGCCAAATTTGGGGAAGTTAGAACAAAATCAACAGCCATTAACCCGCAGAACGATCGGTTTGCCTGGGGAAACAGTGCGAATCGAGAATGGTAAGGTTTATATTAATGGTAAATTCTATCGGGAAGATTATCTGATTCAGCCAGTCACAAGTCAATCTCGATCTTTCTCAATTCCTAAAAATAGCTACTTAGTTGTTGGTGACAATCGTAATAGTCCTGATGAAAGTATCGTGGCTAAGAGTTCGATCGTTGGTAAAGTGATTTGGCATTTTTAATTAGATCTGTAGGTTGGGTTGAAGAATGAAACCCAACATTTCTAGGGTATTGTTGTGTGTGTTGGGTTATCTCCTGATGTCGATGCTACCGCTAGTGCTACGCGCAACCCAACCTACAGATCTTAAATTAGATAAAAATCAAGACAAAGAGCTGTAAATCTGCCCCTTGCCTTATTAAAAATATTCAATTGTTAACTACTAGCTAAATTGGTGTACCGTGAACGAGATTGTTGAGCAACGACTCAATTTGCTCCATTGCTTGTTGGTTTTCTGGTTGGGATTGAGCAGAATCAGCTAACCCACCCAATTGCTGTTTAAACGTATTGATGTGATCTTGTAATGGTTGAATCATTTCTTGATACAGATCGATTTTGGCAACTAGTTCTGTGGATGTTTGCTTGGTAACTTGATGTTGAGATTCTAGCTCTTGAACCTGTTTGGACTCACGCAGATAAGCCTCGACTTGCTGTTCAATTTTAGACTTAGTTTGCTCGATCGTGCCGCGCAGATTTTGGATATCGGTTTCCATTTGGGCGATTTCTGCCTGTTGCTGTTGGCGTTGACCGTCTAATAGACGTAAGACAGCTTCCCATTCGATTTGAGACTTGTCAGCATCTTCAGGTGGATGACCTTGGCGTTGGCGCAGGACTCGATTGTGAATTTGCAAGAATGTTTGACGTTCACGCATGGTTTGACGCTGACCATCGAGGGTGTGGTCGAGCATATTGTAGCCATCTTGTTCGTCAGCTAACTCAGCTTCGAGCTTAAGTTTATCGAACTCATTTGCGACTAGAATAGCTGCTTGGAGTTCATCGATTACTACTTGCTTTTCTTGGAGTTCTTCTTCCTCTAAGCGGACGAAATGTACCGATCGATCTACCTCAGTTTGGAGCGTATTTACAGTGGCTTGCAGTTCAGCAATTGGCATCGATTCCAATAAATTGAGATCGAGTTTTTGTTCATCGCCCAGGTCAATCCCACCACCTTTAGACATCAGATAAATCTTCTGATAGTTGTCCTGCTCGACTTGGAGTCTGACTGTCAGGCGTTGGATATATTCTTGCTGCATACTCAGGGTATGTTGCTGAACTTCCCAGGCAGTTTGAGTTTCTTCGAGGGAAGTTTGTAGCTCTTGGAGCTGGTGTTTGCGCTGTTCGATTTCTTGCTGCTGACGATCGAGTTCCGCTTGGGTTTCCAGGACTCGTTGTTGCTGCTGCTGGAGTTGAGCCTGGTGACGATCCAAGAGATCCTGTTGAACTTCGATCGCCGTAACTGTAGTTTCCAGTTGTTGCGGATTCAAAGAGCTAGCCGAGCTACCCAGTTGATGCAGGGCTGCACGGATTTCGGTGATTTGCTGTTCGCTGACGCTACCACCCATTGACTGCTGTTGTGCCAGTAGCTGCTCTTTTTGCTGTAAATTTTCCCACCGCGCGGCTAGCTCTTGGCGAGACAGCTCGTGTTGCTCTAGGGTTGACTCCAGAGCTTGGGCTTCTTGTGTCAATCTATCTAGTTCGGCGCGAGTGCTTTCGAGATCTTCTTCTCGTCCATAGATTTCTTCTTGACGCAGTTGCAATTGTTGACTTTGGAGGCTCAAAGATTGCCGCCAGCTTTCGATTTCGTCAGCTTCCTTCTTATATTTTTCAATTTGGCGGGAGAGATTTTGTAATATTCCCACCAGATGTTTCCCAGCTTCCCGCAATTGGGATTGGATTTGGCGATTGGCATTCATATCCACCAACACCAAGACACCTGGACTGTAGTTATTTGCCTCCTCAGGCGCGGCAACTAGCTCTTCGCCAGGAATTGCACTCCAAGTTAGTTCGCTGCGCTGACAAGCTAGGAGCTTGAGTTCAGCCTTCGTTCTACCACTGATATTAAACCCAGATTTTGGTTTTTGGACTTCTGCTAGATACAACACATTAATATTCCTTTTGATACAAATAAATTTAGGTCTTGCCGAGCATACAGACAAGGGATTAGTTGGTCCATATTATAAATCTGAGCAAACAGTCAGTTTGAGCAGTTGTCTCCACAACCATATATACATCAACTTCCAACTGCCATCAGTACAAAATTAGATCGATGCTCAGTCGCTTGAGGTCAAGATTGCGAGTGGCTCAGATTGCCTGGGATAAGTGTGATTGCCACTCACAACCATATATACATCCACTGTCAACTGCTATCAGTATGAAATTTGCAAAAATTTCTAATTGATCTTGGAGATTATGAAACAAATTAGTGGTTGTGTGGGAAAACTGAATGTAGCGGACATAAATGCATCATCGACATCTAGTGCCCAGCAAATCGCCAATCGACCCCTCACCCAACCAACTTTCGTCAGTAAGCTTACGGATTGAACATGCACAGGTGGGGTGCCCAAAGCCGCTATGTCTGGTCATTACATATCTAGTTCAGGATAATCTTCTTATAATCATTAGCTATGAAACCTATTTATGACTTTTAGAGATCGTCGGTTTATATTCTCAATGTCTTTTGTCCTATTGTCCATCTACCCCATTAATTAGCAGATATATGAAAACAGTTCTAGTTGTGGATGATAGTACCGCGCAGCGGGAAATGATCAAAGAGCTACTTCAAGCTAGTGGGATGACCGTAAATGTCGCTATGGATGGCGAACAAGCGATCGCAGTTGCCCTGGAAATCATTCCAGACATCGTAGTCCTCGACGTGGTGATGCCCAAAATGAATGGCTATGAAGTTTGTCGCAAACTCAAATCCGACCCCAAAACCCAAGATGTGCCCGTAATCCTGTGCAGTTCTAAAAGTGAGGATTTTGATAAGCACTGGGGAATGCGCCAAGGTGCTGATGCCTACGTCTGCAAGCCATTCGAGCCAGTCGAATTGCTCACCACCATCAAACAGTTATTGCGAGGCTAAGTCTAATGGTACTTAATTTAGATTTCTTAACTAGTGATGATGCACCAAATCCGGTTGAGGCTGTTAGTAGCCGCGAGGGTGAATTGTGTTTGCGCTTTGATGTTCCTTCCGGTAACGAGTTTGCCCTCGCTGCTTCTGGAGTACGGGAGGTCATGTCAGTTTATCTCGATCGAATTACGCCGATTCCCAATGCTTCACCATTTTTCTTGGGAACTTATAACTGGCGCGGTCAGGTGATTTGGGTCGCAGATTTAGGTCAATTTCTCGGCGACCAAGTGCTGGTGAATACGGACATCAGTGAAATTTCGATTCTGATTGTGGAGGAGCAAGAACTAGTGATGGGTTTTGCCGTTCACACAGTAGCAAATACCGAATGGTTGAACGTCAACCAAAATCTCTCCGCCGAGCGAGAGATCCCAGCCGCAATGAAAGCCTTTGTCAAAGGCGTTTATGCCACATCGGGGTCGGATACACAGGAACTCCGATTGCTCGACCAAGTAGCAATCTTGCGTTCTACTCACTGGACGATCTAGACAATTAAATTAAAGCTTATAAAAAATACCCGATTCATAAAAATAGCTCGTTACCGACAGGAACTAACATGATTTCTAATTCTGATTACACCCAAGACTACACCCAAGAATATCAATTAGCTGAAGCTGCTTATTTGCAAGGCAACTACGAAAAAGCAGCGGAAATTATTGATACTCTAGTGACCAAATTTCACGACGATCCGAGCGTTAGATTACTCCGAGGACACATCTACTGCTATGGTCTATACCAGTATGAAATCGGTAAAAAAGAGTATGAATATGTCCTAACTATTTCTACCGATGCTGAATTTCTCCAGTTTGCCAATAGTGGCTTGGAATACGCTAATTCTTGCCTGAGTCAAGCGGGAGAGCGGATCGACAGACAACAGTTTGGCAGTGGCGATTCGGGTGGACATTACCGCGAAACTACGACCGATCCGGCTGAA
>JANNBD010000289.1:0-3677 GCA_031385105.1 Chamaesiphon sp. OTE_78_metabat_374 | reverse complement strand
AGCTTAGATTGCTAGTGATTCGATCGCGGAGTTAAAAGCTGCACTTACGGAACTTGTAGAGACTTTTATCCGTCAATCATTAGTGGTATTTTAGTCGCAAGCCGAAGTACTCTTGATCCTCAAATTCACTTTTCTGAGCAGCATCTGAGCCAACGACTAATTCCGAACAATTATTTTCTTACACTCATGGCAAATATTGCATTAGGTACAAGTTTTACAGGAGCGTTTACAGCGGCAGATCCCAAAAGAGGGAGTTATAGTCTTGACCAATACGAATTAACAGGTTTACAGGATTATCAACAGTTAACGATCGAGTTAACTTCCACCAACACAACCACGCCGCTGTTAATCAATCTAATCGATACCAAGACGGGTAATGTCGTTGCCGCCAAAGAAGCTGCTGTGAATGGTCAAGGCAAAATCTCGTTGAGCAGCACTACATTGCCAGGGGGCAGTTATCGACTACTAGTTGGTGGTCAGAGTGGCAGTTACACAGTATCAACTGTCGATGGCGGTAAAGCAACATCGATCGTCACACCTCTAACTGCCAGAAATAATGGTGATGGTAGTAAAACTGACGTAGGTACAGTTGGCTCAAATGGTCAGTTTTTCTCATTAGCCAGCTCTAATGTAGATGTGGACAGATTCCTACTTGACGTTGCTTTAGGTGCCGATCCCACAAAAATCTACAGCATTGGCACAAATGCTACAAATCAGGATATCTTGTTCAAGATCGATCCAGGTCGCACCACAGCAGATCAAGTTACACAAATAGGTGTCGTCAAGGATTCAGCAAATAACGTCCTTAGCGTCAATCTCAATGCATTAGCGTTTGGCCCTAATGGTAAGCTCTACACGATCGGTTCTGGAGCAAACAAACTTTATACAATCGACCCTACAACTGCGGGGGCTACTTCAGTTGGTGATTTGCCAGCGGAGTTTCTTAGTAGCGGTGATTTAGTCTACGATGCTGCTGGTAGTAGATTTTTAGCAGCATCAGTGTTCCAGAACCTGGCTAACAGCAGCACGCTGTGGTCGATTCCAATCGCAGCTCCAGCAACTGCAACCAAAATTGGGACTATTGGTTTTCCAGGTGTCAAAGGTCTCAGCTTTGAGAATGGTCAATTAAAAGGATTTACTGGTGGTGTTGCTAACGCCGTCGGCGATCGAATTACAATTGACACTACTACCGGAATTGGTACATTACAGAATAAAATTGGCAACGATCCTATTGCGCCAATCAACAATGGAATTGGTGGTGCAGATACGATCGCTATTAGTGCCACTACTCCACCTCAAACGCCGTTCCCTGTGACTGTTATCGCTGGCACTAAAGGTCAAAGCGCAACCCAGCGGACGATCGATTTGACTGACTATACAGGTACGCTCAAAACTGACATTACAACCACAGGCGATGCTGCCTATACCAATAATATTGGCTTCTATACCGTAACAGACGCTCTGACAGGAGCGATCGATATTGGCAATGGTGTCACAGTCAAGCCAGGTGATGCTGGCTATGCCAAAGCAGCAGTTACCAATGCGATCTTGAGAGCTGGTAAAAACGATAGCCAGCTTAATCAAGATATTGCTGGGGGGAGCATCTACGCACCTGTAGTTGTTGCTCAGGGTTCATTAACCGATTTCATCAACAATAATTCTTCCAATAGTGGTGATGGAAGTCAAATTCATGCTTACTTCAATTATCTTGGTGCCAATCCTGATAATTTTGAGCATTTTCGCTTGACTAGTCCGAATACCTTTGCCGTAGAAGATCAGTACGGTGGCGGCGATAGAGATTTTAACGATCTGATTGTCAACTTGAACATCAAAACAGCGTAAGAGCACCTGAAAATTAGGCCTATTTTGTAGGGTGGGCCTTGCCAGCCCTACATTTCTTAGTGGGTACCCTAAATCTACACTCCAACTTTTAGGGCATTGGGATCGTGAATAAGCACAGAGTAAATGCTTCTGTCCATTCGACGACGGCACCATAGGTATCTCCGGTGTGTCCACCTAATTTTCGGTGAAAGTAATAGCCAACGGAAGCTCCAATCACTGCACTAGCGAAAGATCTTAATCCAATCTCTAACCAGTTTTCGGGTTGTAAATAAACCTGACCCCCAGTCACGGCAAGAATGAATCCTAACCCTAGCAGCAAATCTTGAGGTAGTTTCAGTCCTTGACGATGGAATGCGCCCTTTCCCTGCGGTTTGAGGTAGGGATAGAGCGAAATCGCTAGGACTTGTCCCCACCGACTCCAGCCAGCAACTAATGGTAAGATCCAGATTCGATCGACAGTAATTTCCGCTAGGGCACAAGTTTTGAGTAGGATAATTACTACCGCCACCATCGCCCCAAACGCGCCAGTAACGCTATCCGTCATCACTGTTAATCTGCGGTCTGGATCTTGCACTGCCAGCCCATCAGCGGTATCCATCGCCCCATCGAGATGCAATCCTCCCGTCCACCAGATCCATAAAACCACGATGACACCCGATCGAGTTAAGATGGGCATCTGTAGCCAATCTAGCCCCAGATCTACTAAACCCAATCCCGCACCGATAAGTAGCCCAATCGCAGGTGCCCAGCGCGCAATGCGGGTAAAGTCTAATTGAAAGTTCGTCGGAATCGGGCAACAGGTATAGAAAGCCAGAGCAGCCAGGATTGAGTTGAAATTGTTGAGTAATAGCACAGAGATATTTAATGAAGACGAAGAAACAATTTGGACAACACTGGCTGCGAAATGAACAGGTACTCGATCGAATCATAACAGCCGCCAAGATAACACCGACCGATCGGATCCTTGAAATTGGCCCAGGTACTGGTATCCTGACGCGGCGATTAATTCCGGCGGCGAGTGCGGTAGTTGCGGTGGAGATCGATCGAGATTTGTGTGCGTTACTAGTCAAGAAGTTAGGGAATGTCGATAACTTTTTGCTGTTGGAAAATGACTTTCTGGGTTTAGATGTCGATAGCGTTCTAAACGACTTCCCCAAGTTTCAAAATGCGAATAAAGTCGTCGCGAATATTCCTTATAATATTACGGGTCCAATTCTCGAAAAGCTATTAGGTAATATCGTTCGCCCCAATCAGAAGCCATTTGATTCGATCGTTTTATTAGTTCAAAAAGAAGTTGGCGATAGACTATATGCCAAGCCGAGTACTAAAGCCTTCGGTGCATTATCAATTCGGGTTCAGTATTTAGCCCACTGTGAATTAATTTGTCCTGTACCTGCCCGTGACTTTTCACCACCTCCAAAAGTTGATTCGGCAGTAATTAGGCTGACTCCTAGAAGACTAGAAATCGAACCCAATAGCCCAAAAGTATTAGATAATTTAGTCAGATTAGGATTTGGATCGCGGCGAAAAATGTTGCGAAATAATTTGCAAGGAGCGATCGATCGAGAAGCTTTAACGGAGCTATTAATATCGATGGATATCAATACAGAAGCCCGTGCCGAAGATCTCAGTATCGAGCAGTGGATTCATTTATCGAACTTGGTAGGGGATCGAAAAATTGTGCCAGAAATCATTCAAGAAGAGATTTGAACAAATATCTGTGGTGAATGACAGTCGATCGAATTAACTTGTACAATATAACTGTACAGTTACCACGAACCAGTAGCTATGACAAATCAAGAAATTACTTACTCCCATGCACGCGCGAATCTAGC
>JANNBD010000288.1:0-5924 GCA_031385105.1 Chamaesiphon sp. OTE_78_metabat_374 | reverse complement strand
AATGGTGGATAGTTAGCTTAACCCAAGTTGCTACATACAACCTCAGCGGTTATAAACCCCTGTCTTGTCTTTTTCTTATTCGGGGGGAACCCCCGAATAAAAACGCCGCTGCTCGTAATGCAAAGTCCGCCTACGCGGACTAGTTTATTAGTCCGCGTAGGCGGACTTTGCAGCATTAGCCGCGCCTACCCTTCGGGAACGCTTCGCGAACAGTCGCAGGCATTCTATTAGGTAGCAACTTAGGTTAGCTTATTATTACCCCCGCGTCCTCACGCTCCTATACTCCCAGTCCCCCAGTCCCCCAGTCCCCCAGTCCCTACGTCTCCCAATGCCCAACCCAACCCCCACCCACCCCGCTGTCTGGCGAATTTTGGATGCAAATCTTGATCGAGCAAGAGAGGGATTGCGGATTATTGAGGAGTGGTGTCGGTTTGCGCTTAATGACGTGGCGATGGCGAATGAATGTAAGCAGATGCGCCAGGAATTGGGGATGTGGCATACGCCAGAGATCCGCGCTGCACGGGATACGGCGGGAGATGTCGGTACCGCGCTGACTCATCCACGGGAGGAGCAACGCACAGGAATCGAGCAATTGCTGCAAGCAAATCTCTGTCGGGTGCAAGAAGCTTTGCGGGTACTAGAAGAATACAGCAAGCTGCACTCTTCTAGTATGAGTAGCGGTTGCAAACAGATGCGGTATCGGGTGTATACACTAGAGAGCAATTTACTTGCATATCGTCGCCGTCAGTTACTTACCTCAGCCAAGTTGTATCTAGTTACAGCTCCAGCTCCAGATTTACTCTCGCGGGTTGAAGCCGCTCTGCAAGGCGGATTGACATTGGTTCAGTATCGGGATAAGGATAGTAATGATGTCGATCGATTGACGATCGCCAAGCAAATGTGCGAACTTTGTCATCAGTATGGTGCGTTATTTATCCTCAATGATCGAGTCGATATCGCTCTGGCTGTCAACGCAGATGGCGTGCATTTGGGGCAACAAGACATCCCCGTTGCTCTCGCCAGACAAATCCTCGGATCGCAACGGATCGTCGGCAGATCGACCACCAGCCCAGAGGAGATGGCTCTAGCACTAGCCGAAGGTGCCGACTACATCGGTGTCGGCCCAGTGTATGAAACTCCTACCAAAGCGGGTAAAGCTGCCGCCGGACTGGAGTACGTCCAGTATGCAGTCAAAAATGCCACGGTACCCTGGTTTGCGATCGGTGGCATTGATGGTAGTAATATTAATGATGTACTTCAAGCTGGCGCGCCTGGAGTTGCGATCGTTCGCGCAATTATGGCAGCCGAGAATCCGACTCAGGCGGTACAGTATTATTTGTCAGTGTTGAATCGAGTTCGTTGATTGCTCAAGTAGGGGTAATTCATGAAGCGGCGGTTTTATTTTGGGGTTCCCCCAGAATAAAAAACCGACAAGACATTACCCCTACTTGAGATCTGTAGGTTGGGTAGAGCGATAGTGAAATCCAACATCCGCACAAGCACCCTAGAAATGTTGGGTTGTCTCCTAACGGAGAGGCTCCGCCAACATTCTTCAACCCAACCTACAAATCTATTCACCAAATCTCTCCCAGCTCAGATCCGATAACAGATTATTTGCTTTTTGATGCCAAACTAAATCAGCGATTAACTTGGCGGTAATTGGAGTCAATAAAATTCCATTTCGATAATGTCCAGTAGCTAAAGTCAGATTAGCATAGGCACCCGCACCCAAAATCGGTAGCTCATCGGGTGTGGCTGGACGGAAGCCCCACCAGGTTTCATGAATTGGAAAATCGCGCAGCAGCGGCAATAGTCGAGTAGCCGCAGTCAATAATTGCTGGACACCTTGCGGGGTATTTTGAGGCGCAAAACCTACATTTTCACTAGTTGCACCGATGATGATTTTGCCGTCTCGACGCGGCACGATGTAGATTTCTTCACCAAATAATACTTGCTGGAGCGGTAAATTAGCTAGTTGATCAGGTGGCACTAATACCGATAACATTTGCCCCTTTCTGGGCACAACTTCGATCGATAATAACTGCTGCGACCAAGCACCTGTAGCCAGGATATAATGCTGTGCGGACATATTGCCCTGACTTGTTTCTAGGTGGGTAACTTGTTCCTGGCTGTGATGAATAGTCTCAACGGCAACCCCATCGAGAAACTCGATGCCCACAGACTGACTAGCACTAAAAAGAGATCGAATCAGCGCACGATTATCAACTTGTCCATCGGCTGGATACCAATAGCCACCAGCAATAGATTCACTTAATCCAGCTTGTTGTGCGTGGACTATGGGCGCGGCTAACCATTCTGCGCCTTGCTCAGTCTGAGTGTAACGCGGTGCTAAAATACCACATTGCCAATACCCTGCATCAACACCGGAAATTGATTCGATTTTCTGGATCCAGCTTGGATAAAGATCGCGACTAGCCAAACACAAATCTAGCATCGATCCGATCGAGATTTGTTCTGCCTGGGGTGCCAACATGCCTGCTGCGGCATGACCAGCAGCAGATTTGAAGTCTTTGCTCAAAATAGTGACTTTCGCACCGAGTAGGCGCAATTCGATCGCAGTGGCTAATCCAATCACACCACCGCCAATAACGATTATTTCCCTAGCAGTTGGCATCGATCGACTTTTGACAACGAAAACATAGTTTAACCCAGATTTCGATCTGATTGGCACCAACTCTAAAACGAGCAGAGCATAATTTGCTCTGCTCGTTGTGATTGTGTTAACCAGGATCGGCTGAGGGTCTACACCGCAACCACGAGTGATTCAGTGTTTTCAACCGTTGACACCACAGGTATCTGTAGTTGAGGCTGATGTAATGCTGCTGCTAATTTTTCAGATAAGCTAATAATTCGCTGACAACTCTCAGCGTGCCAAACTTTAAAGTCACCATCGATATTACCAGCAATTAATGGTCCCATTAGGTAGCAATTTTTGTTAGCTCTAAAGTTCTTATCGGTGATAAATCCGCGATTGGAGTCATTAGGAATACAGATTCCCCGTCGAATCAGATTTTGAATCAAGATCGAGTCGGATTTTGTGACATCTTGGAATCCAGCACAGTTGATAATGATCCTAATTGGAGTATCCAGTACTGGCTGAATAATATTTTTACTATCGCGATACTCACAGTTGGCTTTGCCATTAACTGGAGCGGAATACTTAACAAACTTTCCTTTCCTAAACTCTAGTTTATTTTGGGCAATTAGACGATTGACAACATCTAGATATTCACCGCCTGCACGCCGCTGCAATTTACCAATATCTACAGAATATCTAATCACAAACTGCTTTTGTTCAGCCGGATTGAGTAGATTCAATGCTTGCATCGTGACTTTGGAGATATCACCATGTATGTCTGAAATATTGATGTTCTGAGCAATGGCTGCCGCTATATCTTGCTCAATTGCCTCAAACATTTGTTTTGCGGTGAATGATTCAGTTGCAGCTAAATCTAAGAGATGTTGGGGGCAATAGTTTAGTTCGACAATTCCTTTACTAATCCGATAGGGGAATGCCGCATTGGGTGAGACTATGACAAACTTGTCAATCAGGCTAACTGCTGTCTTTGAGTTGTTGATGTTATATAGTGTGTCTAGTGTGCCAGCATTTGAACCAACCATCAGAATTTGACGCTGGGATGGGGAATCAGCTTGTTGGAGTGACTGACAAATCCGATCAATATTAGACTCTAACGATGGTTCGTACATATTATCGATGTAACAAACTTCCTCCGTTGAGGCTTGGGCTTGATCCTGTGCAAATGCGACATTTGGTGGACTCCCAATTGCTAGCACTAGCTTTTTAGCCAGAAAGGATCTGTTATCTGCGCCAGCCAAATCGACCTGATATAGATCTTCGATCTCCAGATCTGAGACATTTTCAATATCTAGGACATCTGCTGTGACTAGCTCAAACTCGATTAAGCCTTTGACTTTTGCTGTCATTAACAGATGATCGAGACGTTCTTTGAGATACAGTCCAAATGCCGAGCGGGGAATAAATAGATCGTCCCAACGGCCTTCAGACATGTCTGCTGAGTTGGCTTCCAGCCACTTACGGGAAAGCTCACCCTGATCATACACTTCGGGACTAAAAACTCGATCGAGATTGGTACTGAGCCACTGCGTAAATTGCTGACGTTCTGGCTGCTGAGGGATAAATTCATGCAATGGCGAGATCAGCAGGGCACTACGCCCCGATCTCTTCCCATAGGGCAGCCCAGCCCAAAATTCACCTGATTTTTCAACAATCACAATTCTTACTGGGTCATGCTGCTGACCGTTAGCCAGCCGGATGACTGCTTGCTGCTCCAGTCCTGCAATGTAGTGGATCAGCGTATAAGCAGATGAAACCCCCGCTCCAATGATCGCCAGATCGTAATAGGTTAATTTTGGCAGCTCGGCTGAGGCTTCGGCGATCATTGTCAAGCTTGAATAATCCATGATAGTTGTGATATGGTTAAAGTTAGTTGATAATCTCTAGCATTAAAGATCTTCATATTTAGCTTTCTATTTTGACCCACTCCAACAATTACGCGTAAACATTGGAGATGAGTATTTTTGCTCAATGTTTCTGAGTACCGTTAACCTAGTCCATCATTAGTTTTGAGCATACTCAAATGTATACCTGAGTAACGTAATTTGAAATCCGCTAAATCAGTGATATTACGATGCAGGCAGGTAAGCGGTTGATAGGAGCAATCAATTGCAATGTCAGCCGAGTAGCCATTAGGACAGCTTCGTAGCTCAGTGCAGATCTTGCGTTCGAGCTTACTTTTTATACTAACCAATCTGCTTGTAGGGACTCGATCGACATCTCGTTCAGAATTGAGCAATTCCAATTTTGGTCTGATCGATTACCTGCTGACCATCATCGATCGAGCGATTCTGCTCTGATAAGTTTCAGCTTTACCCATGTCGGTAAACCAAGTATAACTACGCATTTTTATTTCGGCAAGAGTCTTGCTGTAGTATCCTGTTGAAGTTAGGGTGTAATGATATTAATACTTAATAAATTACTAGAGACTTCACCGTTGCGGGAAGCAAGCTCAATCGGAAAATCTACGATGTCGAGATCCTTCCGAAATTTAATTATCCTGGCAGGGTTGCCCACAGCAGTAGCAAAATCAGGGACATCTTTAATCACAACCGCGCCTGCGCCGATTGTACACCAGCGACCAATCCGAATACTGGGGATCACGATCGCCCCAGCTCCAATATGCGTACCTTCGCCGACTTGAACGTGACCACATAAGGTTGCGTGAGGAGAAATATGAGCATAATCACCAATGATATTATCATGGTCAATACTTGCGGCTGTATTGACCAGCACATGCGCGCCAATTTTCGTACCAGCTTGAATGATCGCGCCATGCAGTACGACGGTGCCAACATCGATAGTCGCTTTGGCTGAGACAATTGCCGTACCGTGAATTGCCGTACCATAGGTTGCATCGATCAATGAGGCAAGTTCGGCGCGTCTAGTATTATTGCCAACACTGATGATCAGTGGCGCGTCTAGCGTGGGAAAGCCTTCACCCAATAACCGGATGCCATCCCGCACTTCCATAATCTTAAACTTGGCCATCGGGGGACTATCATCAAACATCCCAATCACAGTTTTGCCTAAGCTATTGAGAATATCTGTGATTACTTTGGAATGTCCACCAGCCCCATACAAATACATGTGGTTAGTCGCAAGGTCTATCATAACGGTAGATAATTAATCGTATTTATTAGGAGTAAATCGTAATTAGAATTAGGATTAGTAATATAATTCGATTGTGTTCGATCGGGGTTTAAGCTAACGATTAATTATCGTGTTGACGCAATTCTAGATCATTAGTGCTGTTTGGGCAAGGTGTGATAACTATCAAAAATAAGCTATCAAAAACGAGCTATTT